>NZ_BMOE01000020.1 GCF_014646915.1 Deinococcus aquiradiocola
CGCGGGCGATCCTCGCGGGGACGGAAGCCACCCTCGCGGTTGCCCTGGTATCCACCCTCACGCGGGCGATCCTCGCGGGGACGGAAGCCGCCCTCGCGGTTGCCCTGGTATCCACCCTCGCGCGGGCGGTCCTCGCGGGGACGGAAGCCGCCCTCACGGTTGCCCTGGTAGCCGCCGCTGCGCTCGCCACGGTCGCGGAAACCGCCACCCTCGCGGCCACCTTCACGGCCCTGGTAGCCGCCTTCACGGGCGGGACGGTCCTCGCGGGGACGGTCTTCACGGGGACGGAAGGTGCTCGGGGCGGGCTGCGCCTGGCTGCCCATGCCCTCGCGCAGTTCGCGCATCTCGCGGCGCAGGCCACGGATCTCCTTGGCCTGGTCCTCCAGCATGGTGGTCAGCTTCGAGAGGACCGAGAACAGCTCGTCGGCGTCCACGAAGGTCTCGTCCTCCTCGCCCTCGCCTTCCTCCTCGTCCATGACGCTGTCCTCGTCGATGGGGCCGTCCTGCAGGGCGCTGATCACGCCGTGCAGTTCGGCCGGGGCCTGCTCGTGCGCGGCGGCCTGAGTGGTGGTGTCCTGCGCGGCGGTGTCGGTGTCCTGCTCGGGGGCCTGCGTGTTCATCTGATCGTCGCTCATATCTGTCCTTTTACGCCTCTGCGCCCAGCCGCCGTCCGGTCCGGGACAGGAGGTCAGCGTCCCGCGCTGCGCTCCCGCACCGTACCACCTGACGCGTCGTGTCCGGCCCACGTGAACCTGAACGGGCGTGGGCGGCACTGGCTGGTGTGGCTGTGTTCGGGGTGTGGTTCCTGTCGGTGGCCTACCCGGTCACTGTCTGGCCGGAGTCGGAACACGGTGTCGGTCGACGTCGCCTGCCGACACTGCGCCCCCACTCCAGCCCGCAGGCGTCCCTCGAGTGTAGCACCTGACGCCGCCCGCCGGAGCGGGCCAGCAGAAACGGCCCCCACGGAGGGAGGCCGTCACGTCTGCCGGTGCGCCCGGAACCGGGGTGTTCACGCGCCTCAGGAACGTGGTCCCGGACGCAGAGGAACGGAGATCAGTACTCGATGGTCTCGCCGGGCTGCACGAGGTGCGCCGTCACGCCGCGCTTCTGCGCCTCGGCGGCGAACACCTGCGGGTCGCCGCTCAGGCCCGGGAAGGTGCCGTAATGCATGGGGATCACGTCGCGGGGACGGATGAGGTCCAGCGCGCGTCCGGCCTCCTCGGGCCCCATGGTGTAGTGGTCACCGATCGGCAGGAACGCCAGGTCGATGCCGCGGTCCCCGATGAGGCTCATGTCACCGAAGAGCGCCGTGTCGCCCGCGAAGTACAGGCGCTTGCCGCCGAACTCGATGATCAGGCCGGTCGGCATGCCGCCGTACGTGCCGTCCGGGAAGCTGCTGCTGTGCCACGCGGGCGTGAAGTATACGCTGCCCCAGGGCTGCCTGACGGTCCCGCCGATGTTCGCGCCGATGGCGTTCTTCGCGCCGTTCGCGGACGCGTACCCGCCGATCTCGGCCGTGGCGATGATCGGCGCGCCGTCTTCCGCGAGCTGCAGGGCGTTGCCCCAGTGGTCGCCGTGCGCGTGCGTGATGAGGATGCTGCTGACGTTCATGCCCTTGATCTGCTCTACGGTGTGCTTCGCGACGGGGTTGCCCTCGATGAAGGGGTCGATGAGGACGGTGTGCTCGCCGTCGCTGAGCAGGAAGGCGCTGTGGCCGATAAACGTGATCTTCATGGGTTCCTCCGTGATGGGTTGCGTGCGCCGTGACGGGCACGCCGGGCGGGCCGGGTCGTGACGCTCGTGTGCCCCGGTGTCGGCTGACCGTGAGCAGTGTGGCAAGAGGAGGGCGCGCGGAACTGTGAGCCTTCGTCCCAGGTGAGGCGAACGGGGGCCGCCAGGGCTTGAGGAAACCTTGATGCAGTGCGGGGGGTGGCGGGGACCCTGCACGTCCGTCCGGCCGCGCGTCCCCGACGCAGGCACAGGTGCACGCCAGGAATTGTTCGGTGAGGCGCGCAATTCCCGTCAAAACCTGTCAGACTGCACGCAAGCGGCCCCCTGTTCCCCTTCGGGCCAGAATCCAGGTTGTACGCAGAGGCCACAGCCCTCTGCCGGGCTGCACCGACCTGAACGTCTCAGGCGGTCACGCCGTTTACGCCCCCCAGCACCGTGCTGCGGCGTTTCCTCTCCTGCTGTGCCAAGGCCAACCATGACGAACACCGACACCGCCACCCTGACGACCTTCCAGGAAATGAAGCTCCCCAAGACCCTCAACGACGCCGTGACCCGCATGGGCTACACGCAGCCGACCGAGATCCAGGCGCTCAGCCTTCCGCCCGCCCGTCAGGGCCGCGACGTGCTCGGCACGGCCGCCACCGGCTCCGGCAAGACCGTCGCGTTCCTGCTGCCCCTGATCGAGAAGCTGCTGTCCGGCGCCGCCACCCCGCGCCGCACCCGCGCCCTCGTGCTCGCCCCCACCCGCGAGCTCGCCGCGCAGATCGAGGAAGTCGCGCTGGAACTCGTGCGCAACACGCCCCTGCGCGTCACCAGCATCTTCGGCGGCGTCGGCCAGAACCCGCAGGCGGCCGCGCTGCGCGGCGGGACCGAGATCGTCATCGCGACGCCCGGCCGCCTCCTCGACCACATCAACCAGGGGAACGCCAAGTTCGGCGCGCTCGAAGTGCTCGTCCTCGACGAGGCCGACCGCATGCTGGACCTCGGCTTCCTGCCCGACATCCGCCGCATCCTGAAGGCCCTGCCGGACCAGCGTCAGACGCTGCTGTTCAGCGCCACCATGCCGGACGACATCCTGAAGCTCGCGCGGGACTTCCAGGTGAACCCCATCCGGGTCGGCGTGCGGCACGGCGGCCGACCCGCCGCGAAGATCACGGAACTCGCGTACGCCGTGAGCAGCGAACTGAAGGTCGATCTCGTCGCGGGCCTCCTCGCCGCGCCGGACGTGGATCAGGCGCTGGTGTTCACGCGCACCAAGCACCGCGCGAACCGCGTGGCCGAGAAGCTGGAACGCGCCGGGATCAGCGCGCAGCGCATTCACGGCAACCGCTCGCAGGCGGCCCGCACCGAGGCGCTCGACGGCTTCAAGAGCGGCAAGTACAAGGTGCTCGTCGCGACCGACATCGCCGCGCGCGGCATCGACGTGCCCGCACTCGGTCACGTCATCAACTTCGACGTGCCGGTCAGCGCGGAGGATTACGTGCACCGCGCGGGCCGCACCGCCCGCGCCGGCCTGAGCGGCACGGCCATCACGCTGTTCGCGCGGGACGAGGAAGACGGCCTGCGCAGCATCGAGCGGTTCACCGGCAAGGCCATCGAGCGCGCCAAGCTGGACGGCTTCGACTACACGGCCAAGCCGCAGGAGGGCCTGGAAATCCCGCTGCGTGACCGTCTGGCCGCGCACCGCGCGCAGCGCAACGGTCAGGGCGGCGGGCGCGGCGCTCAGGGCGGCAACGGTGGCGGACGCGGCGGCCAGGGCGGGAACGCGCAGGGCGGCCAGAGTGGCCGTCCCAGCGGCCCGCGCGCCCAGGGTCAGGGCGGCAGCCAGGGCGGTCAGCGTCAGGGTGGGCAGGGCGGACAGGCTCGCCCGGCCGACAACGCGCGCTTCAGCACCGTCGCGCCCGCGCCCGGCGAGGCCCGCGGCAACGGCCAGCGCAGCGGCGGCGGACGCGGCCGTGGCGGCCCGCGCGGCGGCAACCGCTGAACGCCGACTGATCTGGTCTGGAGCTGAACTCTTGGAGTTCAGCCGAGCGGAACGAGTACCAACAAGTACGGTGTTGAGGAGATGGAAGCGGGCAAGCGTCCTCTCCTGCGGAGCTGTCCCAGTCATGGGCGCTGTTCTGCCCAAGAAGGGATGTCGGCGCTGTTTCCGTCATCCCTGGAATCGGATCAACACCGTATGAATCTGCAGTCAGGAACACAGGACGGGGAGGGACGCTTCACCGAAGCGTCCCTCCCTTCTGCTGTCCGGCTAACCTTTACTCGCGGGGTTTCACGCCCTTCGTCTCCTCGGGGTAGCGTTCACGCCACATCTGCCAGCCCTCGTCGGGGAACGCCTTCCTGGCTTCGGGCGCGAAGAGGACCGCCCCGTCGTGCTCCAGGTCCGCGAAGGGGGTGGGCGTCACCTCGGTGTCCTTCATGGCGGGGTGCTCGTCCCAGGCGATGAGGCGGCCCGACCCGCCCCACGCGTCGTCGGTGGCCCAGACGATGCGGCCCACGCCGATGAGGGCGCTGCCGCCGCCGCACATCAGGCACGGTTCGAGGCTGGTGTACAGGGTCAGCTGCTCCGGGTGTTCGAGCGGCCCGGCGCGGAAGAAGGCGTCCATCTCGGCGTGCGCGAGGCCCATGCCGCCCACGCGGTCCGGGCCGAACTTCTCGCCGGTGCGGTTCTGGCCCTCTGCGATCACCTGACCGTCCGGGCCGACAATGACCGCGCCGACGGGGGAACTGCCGAGCTCCTGCGCTTCCCGCGCGAGGCGCAGGGCGTGCTTCAGGAACCGGCGGTCCTGCGCGGCACGGTCCGGGGTTTCGGGCGTGGCGGACGGGCCCTGCTGTGCGGGCGCGCTGCCGGTGGGCGTGCTGGTGTCGGGCGTCATGCCCTGACTGTACGTGCAGGAGGCAGGGAGCGACAGGCGCCAACCCTTCATGCTGTGCCGCAGCTTACGAACGCGGCCCGCGGGGAGGGGCGGTCAGGGGTCGCCGGGCAGGTCGTTCGCCGCGCTGGCCGTCTGTTGCTCCTGCGCGCGCTCGTACGCGGCGCGGGCCGTCTCGTCGCCCGCCTCGATCACCGTGAGGGACCGCAGGGACCTGCCCTGGAACCACCCGAACTGCGGGTCGTGCAGGCCGAGTGCCTCCGCGACGGCGCGGCCTGTGCCCTCGTCCGGCTCGCCCTCCAGCTGGAACAGCAGGAAGCTGCGCCCGCCCGGCGCGATGCGGATGAAGAGGTTGTCGCCCAGCTCCAGCTGCTGCGTGCGTTCCAGCTGCACGGCCCGCTGCTGCCCGAACCTCAGGGCGTCACGGATGCGGACGGTGACGGTCGGGAGGGCCATTACGCCTCACCTTCCGGGCGTTCCAGACCGCCGAGCAGCATGCGCTCGAAGCTGACCGCCACGTCCTGCGGGCTCATCGGGCCGCCGGGCCGGTACCACGTGTACGCCCAGTTGACGCTGCTCAGCACGAGGTTCGCGGCCATCTTGACGTTCAGGTCCGCGCGGTACACGCCCTCCTGCACGCCCTCGCGCACGAGTTCGCGGTAGAAGGCCTCGATGCCGTCGCGCCACGCGATGACGGCGGCGAGCGGCTCGGCGCTCAGGTGCTTCCACTCGTGGAAGAAGACGGTGGCGCTGTCCATGTTCTCGGCGATGACGGTCAGGTGACGCGTCATGGCCTCGCGCAGCTTGTCCTGCGGGCCGAGCGCCTCATCCCTCAGGCTGAAGAGGGCCGCGTCGAACTGCGCGGCGGCACGGTTCACGATCTCGATCAGGAGCTGTTCCTTGCCGGAAATGTGCGCGTACAGGCTCCCGCCCTGAATGCCGAGTTCCGCCGCGAGGTCCCGCATGCTGGTCGCGTGGTACCCGCGCTCGGAGAACAGGCGGCCCGCCACGAGGTAGATCTGCTCGCGGCGTGAGACTGGACTGTCGGCCGCGTCCGGCGTGTGGGGGGAGGGGGAGTCAGGCAGGGACATGCTTCTGGACCGAGTGTAGCGCGTGATGCCCGGACGGACGTCATCTGCGCCCACCGTGCCGCGCGCCGACCCGCGTTAACATCGGGCATGACTTCTGTGCCAGGAACGCCTGACCTCGCGCCGCTCGCGGGCGTGCGCGACGAGGTGCGCGACACGCCCGCGTACCCGTTCACGCCCATCGACGCGCCCTTCAAGCTCGACCAGAACGAGAGCCCGCTGGATTTCCCGCCGCACCTGCGGAAACTCGCGGTGGAGCGCCTGCTGGAACGCGACTGGAACCGCTACCCGGACCTGCACGCCGAGACGCTCAAAGCGAAGATCGGCGCGTACGAGGGCTGGGACCTGGCGGGCGTGGTCGTCACGCCCGGCAGCAACGTCATCATCAAGCTGCTGATGGAGATGGGCGGCATCGGTCGGCGCATGCTGAGCGTCAGCCCGAACTTCTCGGTGTACGAACTCGAAGCGCAGATGCTCGGCGCGAACCTGACGCGCGTGCCGCTCCGCCCGGACTTCGGGCTGGACGTGCCCGCCCTGCAGGCCGAACTGCGGCGCGGCGGGCCGGGCGTGCTGTTCCTGCCGCAGCCGCACGCGCCGACCGGGCACCTCGACACGCCGGCGGACCTGCGGGCCGTGGTGGACGCCGCCGGGGACGGATGGATCGTGGTGATCGACGAGGCGTACCACCAGTACTCCGGCAGCGATTACAAGTCCTGGGTGCTGGAGCGCGGGAACCGCCTGTCCCTGCGGACCTTCAGCAAAGCGTGGGGCCTCGCGGGCCTGCGCCTCGGGTACGCGCTGGCGCAGCCGCCCCTGGCGGAGAACCTGCAGAAGCTGGTGAGCGCCTTCAACGTCAACACGCTCACGCAGGCCGTCGCGGAAGTCGCCCTGGAACACCCGGAGTACGTCACGGCGCGCGCCGAGGAGACCGTCTGGGAGCGCGAGCGGGTCCTGCGCGAACTGGGCGCCATGCAGCACCTGCAGGCCCTGCCGAGCCGGGCGAACTTCTTCCTGCTGCGCACGCCGGACGCGGACCGCGCGTACCGGTTCCTGCTGGACCGTGGCCTGCTGGTCCGCCGTCAGGACAAACAGCCGATGCTGGAAGGCTGCCTGCGCGTCAGCGTCGGCACGCGCGCGCAGAACGACCTGCTCGTCACGGCCGTGCTGGACCTGGACGCCGAACTGACGAACGGCTGAACCAGACGGCAGAAGGGAGGGGCAGGCGTTCGCGCGCCTGCCCCTCCCTCATGGTCCTGCCGGTGCTGTGGTGCCGGTCAGCGGCGGGGCGCGTAGCGTTCGCCGACCGCCACGCCGACCGGCGCGACCGCGTCGATCCGCGCGAGTTCCTCGGGCGTGAAGGTCACGTCGAGCGCCTGGACGTTCTCCTGCAGGTACTTCACGCGTTTCGTACCGGGGATCGGCGCGAAGTCCTGCGGGCCCTGCGCGAGCACCCACGCGAGGGCCAGCTGGGCGGTGCTGACGCCCTTCTCCTGCGCGAGCGTTTCGAGGGCCGTGACGACCGTGAGGTTCTTCTGGAAGTTCTCGCCCATGAAGCGCGGGCTGTGGCGGCGGTAGTCGTCCGGCGCGAAATCGTCGGGGGACTTGAACTGCCCGGTCAGGAAGCCGCGCCCGAGCGGGCTGTACGGCACGAACCCGATCCCGAGTTCCCGCAGGGTGGGAATGATCTCGTCTTCCGGGTCGCGGCTCCACAGGCTGTACTCGGTCTGCAGGGCCGTGATGGGGTGCACGGCGTGCGCGCGGCGGATCTGTTCGGGCGTCGCTTCGGACAGGCCGAGGTAACGGACCTTGCCCTGCTGCACGAGTTCGCTCATCGCGCCGACCGTCTCCTCGATCGGGACGTTGGGGTCCACGCGGTGCTGGTAGTACAGGTCGATGGTGTCGATCCCGAGGCGTTTCAGGCTCGCGTCGACGCTCTGGTGTACGTACTCGGGGCGGCCGTTGATACCTTTGAAGCTGCCGTCGTCGCCGCGCATGTTGGCGAACTTGGTGGCGATGATCACGCGGTCCCGGACGGGGCGCAGGGCGCGGCCGACGAGTTCCTCGTTGACGAAGGGGCCGTACATGTCGGCCGTGTCGAAGAAGGTGATGCCCGCGTCCAGCGCGGCCTGGAAGACGCGGAGGTTCTCGGCCTCGTCGGCGGTGCCGTAGAACTCGCTCATGCCCATGCAGCCGAGGCCGAGGCGGCTGACTTCCAGTCCCTGACTTCCCAGTTTGATCTTGTCCATGCTCAGTTCACCTGTTCCTCGTGGTCATACCACCGAATCTTCCGCTCGATCGCGCCGAGGCTTTCGTGCAGCGCCGCGATCTGTGTCTCCACGGCCCGCTGGTGTTCCAGCAGCAGCCCCTTGCGTTCCGTGACCGTGTTCTCGCCGGTATGGACGAGGTCCACGTAGCGCCGGATGAGCTGCATCGGCATGCCGGTGGCCCTCAGCGCCAGCAGGAATCTCAGCCATTCCAGCTCCTGCGGACCGTATCTGCGCTGCGTGCTGCTCAGGCGAGGCACCTCCAGGAGGCCCACGCGCTCGTAGTAGCGCAGGGTGTGGGCACTCACGCCCAGCCGCAGCGCTGCGTCTCCTATGCTCAGTTTCTCCTGAAGGTGTTCGGTCACTCCACTACCGTAGAACTTAGAGCGCACTCGAAGTCAAGCGGTGTATGGGGCGCGCATGAAGGGCGTGGCGGGCGTGGTGTGGGGGCCGGGTAGGCGCAGCTGGCGCGGGCACGCGCGAAGCTGTACAGACAGGAGCGCTCCCGCGTCAGACTCCGTTAAGAGTTCATAAACTAGACTGAGTCCATCATGAACAGCTTCACTGTGCGCCGCGTTCACGGAGTCGCCATTCACCACCCCCAACCGCTGGCCGTGGTGTCCGCCACGCCCGGCGTGGGCGAACTCTGCCGGACCCAGACCCCCGAAAAGGCCGACCGGGTGCTGCGCGCCCTCGCGCTGCTCGAACGCTACGAGCGCGGCGAACTCGTGGACCTCGCGCCCACGGCCGACCACGCCCCCGCACTGACCCTCATCGCGTCCGACTGAACACGCTTCCAGCGGCAGGCAGACGATGCAGGGGCCGGGAAGACACTCCCGGCCCCTGCGTCGTCTGCCCTGCTCCTACACGCCCAGGTACGCGCTCCGCACGCGGTCGTCGTGCAGCAGCTCGTCACGGCTGCCCTCGATGGTGACGTGCCCGCCCTCCATCACGTACGCGCGGTGCGCGATGCCCAGCGCCGCGAAGGCGTTCTGCTCGGCCAGCAGCACGCTCACGCCCGCCTGGTTGACGCGCTGCACGGCTTCGAACACCTGATCCACCACCAGCGGCGCCAGCCCCAGGCTCGGCTCGTCCAGCAGCAGCACCTTCGGGCGGGCCATGAGTGCGCGCCCGATGGCGACCATCTGCTGCTGCCCGCCCGACAGGCTGCCCGCCGGGTCCGCCCGCTTGTCCCGCAGGATCGGGAACAGGGTGTAGATGCGTTCCAGTTCCGCGTCGTTCCCCGCCGCGTCCCGGCGGTGCGTGAACGCGCCGAGCCGCAGGTTCTTCTCGACGCTCAGCTGCGGGAACAGCATGCGTCCCTCCGGGCACTGCGCCACGCCGAGCGTCACGCAGCGCTCCGGGCGGCCCAGCGTGAGCGTCTCGCCGTTGTACACGGCGTCCCCGCCGCTGGGCCGCTGCAGGCCCGACAGGGTCCGGAAGAGGCTGCTCTTGCCCGCCCCGTTCGCGCCGAGCAGCACCACGATCTCGCCGCTGTTCACGGTGAGGTTCACGCCGTGCAGCGCCGTGTACGCCCCGTAACGGACACTGAGGTTCCTGACTTCAAGCATGCTGGCCTCCCGGCAGTTCCGCCGCGCTCTGCAGCAGGTCGGCCTTCAGTTCGTCGCGCACGTGCGGCGCGGCGTGCCCGCCGAGGTACGCCTCGATCACGGCCGGGTCGCGGCTCACCTGCGCGGGGCTGCCCTCGGCGATCTTCTGCCCGTGGTGCAGCACCATGATGTGGTCCGCGAGCGTCATGATCATGCTCATCTTGTGCTCGATCAGCACGACGGTCAGGCCGCCCGCCGCGAGTTCACGGATGGTCCGCGTGAGCGCCACCGTCTCCTCCGGGTTGATGCCGGCCGCAGGCTCGTCGAGCAGCAGCACGCTCGGCCCGGTCGCGAGGGCCAGGGCGATGCTCACGCGCTTCTGCGCCTCCTGCGTCAGGCTGCCCGCCGGGACGTGCGCCTGACCTTCCAGGCCCACGCGCCGCAGGGCGTCCATGGCGGCCGCCTCGCTCGCGCGGCGCTCCTGCCGTTCGCGGCCCGTGCCGAGCAGCGCGTCCCACAGGCCGCTGCGCGTGCGGACGCGGTGCCCGAGCACGGCGTTCTCCAGCACGCTCAGTTCCTTGTAGATGGTGGTCGTCTGGAAGGTACGGGCCACGCCGAGCGCCACGACCTCGTGCGTGGGCAGGCGCGTGATGTCCTGCCCGCCGAAGGTGATGCGGCCACTGGTGGGCTTGTAGAAGCCGCTCAGCAGGTTGAAGAAGGTGCTCTTGCCCGCCCCGTTCGGCCCGATGATCGCCGTGATGATGCCCGGCGTGATGCTGCCCGTCACGCCCTGCACCGCCTGATTGCCGCCGAAACGGATGCCCAGATCCTCAAACGCCAGCATCGCGCACCCCCTTGCCCCGGCCGGTGCCCTGCACGGACGCACGGCGACCCCGCAGGTTCGCCCACACGCCCGCCAGTCCCGCCGGGAAGAACAGCACCAGCAGCACCAGCAGCGGCCCGAACACGATGTACTGGTAATCCTGCAGGCCCTGAATGCTCTGCTGCAGCACCCGGATGATGAACGTCCCCAGCAGCGGCCCGGCCAGCGTGCCGACGCCGCCCACCAGCAGGTACAGCAGGACCGTGAACGTCGTCGCGGGACCCGTGATGGCCGACCCCAGGAACCCGACGTACACGGCGTACAGCCCGCCCGCGAAGCCCGCGAGCGCCGTGGACAGCATCATGACGCGCAGCTTGTGCGTGTACACGTTGATGCCCGCCGACCGCGCGAGGTCCTCGCCGCCCCGGATGGCGATCAGGGACCGCCCGAACAGCGATGCCCGCACGCGCGCCACCAGGAAGATGGTCAGGGCGAGCGCAGCGAGCGCCAGGTAGTAGAAGTTGCGGGACTTCCCGAAATCGATCCCGAACAGCTGCGGGGCGAGCAGGCCGTTCAGGCCGTCGTTGCCGCCTGTCAGCGCGTCCCACTTGTTGATGACCTGCGTGATGATGACGCCCACGCCCAGCGTGAAGATCGCGAACACGTCGTCACGCGTCCGGAACGCCACCAGCCCGAGCAGCAGGCCCAGCACCGCGCAGATGGCGATCCCGGCAGGCCACGCGAGCCAGAAGCTCCACCCGGCCTTCAGGGTCAGGATGCCGACCGCGTACGCGCCGATCCCGAAGAACCCGGCGTGCGCGAGCGGCAGCAGGCCCGCGTACCCCAGCATGACGTTCATGCCGTACGCCGCGACCGAGAAGATCATCACGTTGATCGCCACGTCCAGCACGTAGTTGTTGCGCGTCACGAGCGGCACGACGGCCGACAGCAGCAGCACCAGCAGCCAGGGCCAGCCGGTCGGCAGGGCGCGCGGGGCAGGAGCGGCGCTCACGCGGTCCTCCGGAACAGGCCCTGCGGCCGGATCGCCAGCACCAGCACCAGCACCGCGAAGCCCACCACGTCCGCGAAGTTCGCGCCGACGAACACCCCGCCGAACGTCTCCGCGAAGGCCAGCAGGAACGCGCCCACGATGGCGCCCGGCACGCTGCCCATGCCGCCCAGCACGATAATCGCGAACACCTTGAGGTTCATGACCTCGCCCATGTTCGGCGACACCAGACTCGTGGGCGCGTACAGGCTCGCCGCGATGGCCGCCAGCGCGCCCGAGATGAAGAACGTCAGGGACGCCACGCGGCTCACGTTGATGCCCACCAGGCGCGCGCCCTCACGGTTCTGCGCCATCGCCTCGATGGTCGCGCCGGTCGTGGTGCGCTTCAGGAAGTAGAACAGGGCCAGCATCACGACCAGCGACGCCAGGATGATCAGCACCCGCTGCCCCGTCAGGCTGATGCCGCCGAAGCTCAGCATGCCCGTCACGGGCGACGGCAGGATCTTGAAGTCCGCGCCGAACACCTGCGGGTGCGCGATCACCGCCTCCAGGAAGAACAGCACACCGATCGCGGCGATCATCGGGTGAATGTGCGGCGCGGCCCTGAGCGGGTAGAAGACCACCCGTTCGAGCAGCATGGCGAGCAGGCCCAGCGTCACGGCCGACAGGCCCAGCGCCAGGAAGTACGGCACGCCCAGATTCGTGAGGAGCGCCCACGTCACGTACGCGCCCACCATGTACAGGCCGCCGTGCGCGAAGTTCGGGATCTTCATGACGCCGTACACCAGCGTCAGGCCCAGCGCGACCAGGCTGTACGCGCCGCCCAGCGCGAGCGCGTTGAGAAACTGCTGAAAGAAGATGATCACGGGTGTTGCCTCCAGAGAACCACGGGCGAGAACGTCCGGGCGGTCGGTCGTGGTCGCCACGGACCGCCCGGACAGGAGCGGGAGCGGCACGGAACGAACGGTGAACGAGAACGCCGCGCTCCCCCGGCTGGGTGGAGGAGCGCGGCAGGTCAGGGGCGAAGGGAGGGAGTGCCGCGCGGGCCGCGTTCCGTCGGCGGGACGCGCAGCCCGGCGGGCCGTGCGTCCCGCACGCGGGTCACTTCAGGCCGGGCAGGCGGAGCTTGGTGAAGTTGCCGTCCTTGAGGTACGCGGCGAGCACGTCGGCGTCCACGTGGCCCTGCGCGGTCACGCCCTTGATGCTGAAGATGCTCTTGGTGCGCGGCAGCGAGGCGGCGGCCGCGCCGACCTTGGCGCGGATGGCGACGGCGTCGTCGGTGGTCCCGGCGGCGGTCATGGCGGCCGCGACGATGTTCATGCCCATGTAGTTCAGGGCGGCCTCGCTGGTGGGGATCTTCTTGTACTTGCGGGTGTACTGGTTCACGAAGACCTGCGTGCCGGGGAACTGCGCGATGGGCAGCACGCCGACTGCGCCGTTCAGGTAGCTCTGCGGCACGACCTGGTTCATCTGCTCGAACTTCGCCTGGTCCATCACGATGAAGCCGCCCTTGAAGCCCTGCTCGCGCGCGGCCTTCACGACCAGCGCGGTCGGCTGGCTGGGCCCGCCGATGAAGAGCACGTCGGGCTTCTCGGCGAGGGCCTTGGTGACGGCGCTGCTGTAGTCGACGGTGGTGCTGTAGTCCACGCCGTTGTCGGTGCCGACCGTGCCGCCCTGCTTCTTCCATTCGGCGCTGACCACGTCACCCCAGGCCTTGCCGTAGGCGCTGGTGGTGCCGATCATGCCGAGCTTCTTGCCGAAGGTGCTGATCTCCTGCTTCACGAAGGGCGCCACGTAGTTGTCGTAGCGGGGGGGGAGCATGAGGGTCATGGGGTTGTTCGCCGCGAGGATCTTCGGTTCGCTGGAGTACGCGACGAGCAGGAAGTTCGGGTCGCGGGTCGCGAGGGGCTGCACGGTCAGGATGCCGCCCGCGTGCGGCACGAAGATGGTGCTGATGCCCTGCGAGGTGAGGCGCTTGACGTTGGTGGCCGTCTCGTTGGGGAGGTAACGGTCGTCGAGCGACACGAGGTTGAAGGTGACCTTCTCGCCCTTGACGGTGATGCCGCCCGCGGCGTTGATCTCGTCGATGGCCATCAGGATGCCGCTCTGGACGTCCTTGCCGTAGGAGGCGGCGCCGCCGGACAGCGGGCCGGAATAACCGATGTTCACGACCTTCGCCTGCGCGGAAGCGGCCAGGGCGAGCGCAGCGAGGGAGAGCAGCAGAGCAGGAGCCTTCTTCATGGGGAACCTCCGGGAACAGCAGGCCGGGACGTGCCCGGCCAGGAATGACCACTCGACACCACGCAGGGACCAGCACTGACCTGTGGGAACGGTGGACCGCCCGAACAGTCCAGAACAACGCTTCCATGCGTCCGCACCCTGGGGGGCGACGGGCGAAGTGAAGCGCCGGGACAGCGGGCTGACGGGCAGCCACCAAACACTCGTTTTAGGTACAGTGGCTCAGGATGGCATGGTGGGGGCAGGGTGTCAATAACCCCGACTGGGCGCAGAACGCCGGAGCTTTTTGCGCCCGGTGCAAGGGCATTCCGCACGGCAGCACAGCGGCGCGGGGCCGCCCCTCACCGGGCCGCTCCCGCGCCGTGCCACACGGCCCTCAGCGCAGCAGGTCCGCCGCGATGATCACCTTCTGGATCTCGCTGGTGCCCTCGTAGATGCGCAGCAGGCGCTGGTCGCGGTAGAAGCGCTCGATGGGGTACTCCTTCATGTAGCCCATGCCGCCCGCCACCTGCACGGCCTTGTCCGCCACGCGCGACAGCGCCTCGGTCGCGTGGTACTTCGCGACGCTCGCCATGCGCCGCACGTCCTGCCCGGCGTCCACCATCCACGCGACCTTCTGCCACAGCAGCCGCGAGGTCTGAATGTCGATCTCCATCTCGGCCAGCATGAACTGCACCGCCTGGAATTCCGCGATGGGCTTCCCGAACTGCTCGCGCGCCCTGGCGTGCGCGACGCACAGGTCCAGCAGGCGCTGCATGGCGCCCGTGCTGCGCGCCGCGATCCCGACCCGGCCGTTCGTGAGGATGCCGAGCGCCTCGCGGTACCCGAGGTCCTGCGGGCCGAGCAGGCTGTCCTGCGGGAGCGCCGCGTCCTGGAAGATCACCTCGGCCGACAGGCTGCCCTTCTGACCCATCTTCTCGTCGATCTTGCCGACCGTGACGCCCGGCGTGTCCATCGGGACCAGGAAGGCACTCATGCCCTTGCTGCCCCTGGACGGGTCGGTCACGGCGATCACGGTGAGCAGGCCCGCGATGGGCGCGTTGCTGATGTAGTGCTTCGTGCCGTTCAGCACCCAGGTGTCGCCGTGACGTTCGGCTCGCGTGCGGATGTTGGCGGCGTCCGACCCGCTGGTCGGCTCGGTGATCGCGAAGCCCGCGATGATCTCACCGGCCGCCATGCCCGGCAGGAACCGCTGCTTCTGCGCGTCCGTCCCGAGCCGCACGAGGCCGGACGTGCCGATGCTGGCGTGCGCGCTCACCATGCCGCCGAACCCCATGTGGCCCTGCCCGAGCGCCTCGTACGCCGCGCAGCGGCCCAGCGTGCTGAGGCCCACCCCGCCGTACTCCTCGGGGATGCTCAGGCCGAACAGGCCGAGGTCCGCCGCCTGCCGGATCAGTTCCGGCGGGATGCTGTTGCTGTGCTCGATCTCCTGCGCGCGCGGTTCGACGACGTTCAGCACGAAGTCGCGGATGGTCGTCTGGATCTCCTGAAGGTCACTCGGCAGCGTAAAGTCCACGGTGTACTCCTGTTGTTGGTCCTGCGGGAATGGCCGCAGTGTAGAGCAGGAACCCGGGCGAACAGGCGTGCAGGCCACCCGGGCGTCCGTCCGGGCGGCCTGCATGAAGGAAGGCTTCAGTCGATCTGGATGTCGAAGACCGGCGGGGCCTTCGGGGCGGTCTTCACCCAGCTGTCCGGCTTGACGGGCACGGCCTCGGGCGTCTCGAAGTCGGCGCGCACGGCGGCGGTCGGCGTGACGTTCGCCATGGCGGCGTCCGTCGCGCGGCGCGCGGCCAGCAGGATGGAGTCCACCTCGGCGGAACTCAGGACGCCCTTGTTCTGCAGGGTGCTCAGGATGGCGAGCGTGAGCTTGCGGGTGTACTGCGCCTCGCGCAGCTCGGCGTCGTGCTGCCGGGCGGCCTTCAGCCGTGCGTCGCGCTCGGCGGCACCTGCACTCTGAGGGGGGGTCGGGGCGTCCTGCGTCATGCGTACAGGCTAGCGCACGCGCGCGGGCCGCGCTGGAAGCTGATGCTGAATTGTTCCTTCAGGAGTCCCGTGCCCGCCCGAGGTCCGGCCGGGACCGGCAGCCCGGGGGCAGAGGGAGCGCACGCTATACTCTGGGCTTATGCCTCGCCCCACCCGCAGCACCTCCCGCACCTCCGGTTCCCGTTCCGCCAAACCCCGCCCCGCGCCCCGCCGCTACGAGCACTTCGAACTGGAGGCACTCAAGGGTCTGGAGGCCGTGGCCGAAGCGGAACTGCGCGAGGTGCCGTACGTGCGCGGCGGCGGCCCCCTGCCGAGCGGCGGCGTGCGCTTCCAGTTCGCACCGGACCCGCTCGTGAAGAATGGCTGGGAGCGCCTCGCGCGCCTGCGCGGCGCCGTCGCCGTGTACCGCGTGCACAGCTGGGACGTGCCGCGCCCCAAGGCGCTGCTCGGGCATCAGGTGCTCGGGGAGGTCATGGCGTACCTGCGCAGCGTGATCGAGATGGGCGGCCACCAGAGCTTCCGCCTGAGCGCCGCCGGGAAGGACAGCGAGACCTTCACGCGCCTCACGCAGGAGATCGAGGAACAGCTGGGCCTGCCGCACCACCCCGAGGAAGGCGAACTGCTGCTGCGCGTGCGGCCCTGCGAGACGGAACCCGGCTGGGAGATCCTGGCACGCATCACGCGCCGCCCGCTGTCGGCCCGTGCGTGGCGCGAGTGCAACATGTCCGGCGGCCTGAACGCCACCATCGCGTACGCCATGCACCGCCTGAGCGGCCAGCGGGAACGCGACCGGATCTTCAACCCCATGAGCGGCAGCGGCACCCTGCTCATCGAGCGCGCCCTGATGGGACCCCTCGACGCGATCGTGGGCGTGGACATCGACCCGGACGCCGTGAAGTGCGCGCAGACGAACATCCGCGCCGCGAAACGCGAGATCGAGGTGGCGCAGGTAGACGCCCTGAACACCGGCCTGCCGGACCGCAGCTTCGACCTGGTGATCTCGGACCTGCCGTGGGGCGACGCGATCGGCTCGCACGGCGGCAACGAGGCGCTGTACCCGGCGTTTCTGCAGGAGATGGCGCGCCTCACGGCCCGCAACGGCCGCCTGTGCATCCTGACGCACGAGATCAAGCTGTTCGAGCGCGTGCTGGCCGCCCAGACCCGCTGGCACGCCAGGGAACTCTTCCAGGTGTACAGCGGCGGCCACTACCCGAAAGCGTACCTGCTGAGCAAGTAATACGGTTTTGAGCTGAACTTGTAGAGTTCAGCCGAGCGAAGCGAGCACCAACAAGTACGGTTTGGAGGAGATGGAAGGGATGTCGGTGCTGTTTCCGGCATCCCTGGAATCGGATCAAAACCGGATAAGACCAGATTGAGCTGACCTCCTGAAGTCCGGGCGGGCGCAGCGGGCACCGGGCGACAGGCAGCCGGTCCACCGGGGCGTGCAGACCTGATGGACCGGCTGCCGTGTGGGGGCCGGGTCAGGGCCGGAAGTCGAAGACGGTCATCTCGGCGGGCACGCCCAGCCGCAGCGGGAGGCCCGTGACGCCCAGGCCGTGCGTGACGTAACCGCGGATCACGCGGGGCGGCGTGACGGGCAGGCTGTGGTCGGCGTCGTCCGGCTGCATGGGGGCGGCCTCCACCCAGCCTTCCAGGAACTGCGTGCCGTACAGGCTGGCGCGCTTCAGCGGGCCGAGCAGCGGAACGCGGATCTGGCCGCCGTGCGTGTGCCCGCACAGGGTGAGCGTCACCTGCGGCGGGACGTGCGGCAGGTAGTCGGGGTTGTGGCTGAGCAGCAGGACCGCGCCGCCCGCGTACGCGCCCAGCATGGCGTGTTCGTCCTGCGTGCCGAACCACCAGTCGTCGATGCCCGCGAGGTACAGGTCGCCGCGCACGTGCAGGCCCGCGTTGTTGATGACGGTGATCCCGGCGCGCTGCAGGTCGCTGGCGAAGCGGGCGCGGGTGGCGGTGGTGTTGAGGCTCGTCCAGTCATGGTTGCCGAACACGGCGTACACGCCGAGCGGCGCGTGCAGGCGCGACAGTTCGCGCAGCAGGGCCGACTGCGGGCGCAGGCCGAGCGAACTGTCGAGGAAGTCGCCGGTGATCACGATCAGGTCGGGGCGCTCCGCGAGGGCGGCCGTCACCCAGCGGGCCACGGTCCGCGCGCCGATGAAGGTCCCGTAATGAAAGTCGCTGAGCTGCAGGACGCGGACGGGCGCGGTCAGGCCGGGCAGCCGCACGCGTTCCTGCCGCACCCGGAAGCGGTAGATGTTGCCGAAGGCGAGGCCCGCCACGCCGCCGAGCAGGGCGAACGCGGTCCTGGACAGGGAAGGGACGGGGCGCACGTCCTCTACCCTAGAGCATCGTTCGCCGGGCAGGCGTCAGCGGCGCCGCGCGTGGGTGCGGCATGAGTGCTCCCGAAAGGGCAGGCGGGCGGCGCGGCAGGTACGCTGGACGTGCGATGGTGGAATGGACGCTGGACCTGATGAACCGCCTGGGGTACGTGGGGATCGTGCTGCTGATGGTGCTGGAGAACCTCTTCCCTCCCCTGCCGAGCGAGCTGATCCTGCCTGCGGCGGGGTTCGCGGCGGCGCGCGGGGAGCTGCACCTGGCGGGCGTGGCCGCGTCGGGCGCGCTGGGCAGCGTGATCGGGACGCTGCCGCTGTACTGGCTGGGGCGCGCGGTGGGTGAGGAGCGGCTGGTGCGCTGGGCGGACCGCTACGGGCGCTGGCTGACGGTGCGCGGGCAGGACGTACGGCGCGCGGACGCGTGGTTCGACCGGTACGGGTGGAGTGCCGTGCTGTTCGGGCGGATGGTGCCGGGCATCCGCAGCCTGCTGAGCCTCCCGGCGGGCATGAGCGGCATGCCTCTCCCGACGTTCGTGCTGTACAGCGCCGTGGGGAGCGGCCTGTGGGCGCTGCTGCTGTCCGGCGCGGGCTACCTGCTGGGCGACCATTACGAGGTGGTGGGGCAGTACGTGGGGCCGGTGGGGACGGGCGTGCTGGCGCTGCTGCTGGGGTACGCGGTGGTGTGGGTGCTGCGGCGCCGCAGGCAGGCGTAGCGGCGGGCCCCGGGTGGGATTGGGGGGCCGCGCGGGTTAAGCTACCCCCGATGATGCGCGTTGCTGTGGCCGATGTCGGGACGAACTCCACCCACCTGTTGATCGCGGAGACCCGCCCGGGCGGCTTCCGGGTGCTGGACGCCCTGAAGGACCGCACGCGGCTCGGCGAGTGCCTCGACGCGGACGGGAACGTGACCGAGGAGGGCTTCGAGCGCCTCGCGCACAGCCTGGAGCGCTTCCGGGCGCTGGCGGCGTCGCAGGGCATTCAGGAGCTGCGGGCGTACGCGACGAGCGCCATGCGCGGCGCGCCGAACGGCGAGCAGGTCGCGCAGCGCCTGCGGGCGGAGGTGGGGGTGTACCCGGTCATCATCTCCGGGGAGCGCGAGGGGCAGCTCACGTACCTGGGCGCGTCGGGCAGCGTGCATTTCGGGCCGGACAACGTGCTGCTGGACCTGGGCGGCGGGAGCCTGGAACTGGTCCGGGGCGGGCCGGGCGGGCCGGGCGAGGTGCTGAGCGTCCCGCTGGGCTCGGTGCGGCTGCACGGGCAGTTCCTGGGCGGCACGCCCGACACGCGCGCGCCGCGCAAGCGGGACCTCGCAGCCCTGAAGGCGCACGTGCTGGCGTGCCTGGAGCCGCACCTGGACGCGTTCAGGCTGGAGCCGGAGACGCAGGTGTTCGGGTCGAGCGGGACCTTCGAGACGCTCGCGGCGGTCCTTGCGGCCCGCAGCGGCCCGCTGCCGGAAGGGGGTCTGAACGCCGTGAAGTTCACGGTGGCGGACCTGGGGGGGCTGCTGTCGGACCTGTCACAGATGAGCGCCGAGAAGCGCGGGCGCGTGCCGGGCCTCGACCCGAAACGCGCGGACATCATCGTGGCGGGCGCGGCCGTGCTGCACACGGTACTGGAGCGCCTGGGCGCCGCGAGCGTCACGGTGTCGAGCGGCGCGCTGCGCGAGGGCATGCTGCTGGAGTACCTGCAGGAGCAGGAGCACTGGACGCAGGGCCTGTCGGCCCGGCAGCGGAGCGTGCTGGAACTCGCGGAACGGTTCGGCGCGAACCTCGCGCACGCGCGGCAGGTGACGCTGCTCAGCCAGAACCTCTACGACCGCCTGCAGTCCCTCGGGGCGCTCGACGCGGGCGGGACGGGCGCGGACGCGGACGACACCACCCGCAGCCTCCTCAGTGCCGCCGCGACCCTGCACGAGATCGGGCTGCTGGTCGGGCAGAGCAGCCATCACAAGCACTCCGCGTACCTGATCCGGCACGCGGGCCTGCTCGGCTACGACCCGGCGCAGATCGAGGTGGTGGCGCAGGTGGCCCGCTACCACCGCAGGAGCGTCCCGAAGGCCAGTCACGCGGAGTTCGCGGCGCTCGGCGCGGTCACGCAGCGGCGAGTGACGCAGCTCGCGGCGATCCTGCGCGTCGCGGACGGCCTGGACCGCGCGCACACGCAGGCGGCCCGCATTCGCGGCCTGCACCGGGACGGGCGCGGCTGGGTGCTGCGCGTGTCCGGCGCGCACGGCCTGGAGCTGGACGGCGTGACGCAGAAGGGCGACCTGTGGGCGCAGACCTTCGGGCCGCTGCGCGTCGAGACAACGTGACGCTCCCCGCACCCGGGCGCGGCGGGACGGCGTGAGCAGCGTTCCGGAGCTGCTGCGGGCCGTCTGGGCGCGCGCGTGGGTGCGGCTGCTGGCGGCCCTGCTGGCGCTGCTGGGCGTGCTGCTGCTGGCGCGGGTGCTGCAGGGCGTGATCGTGCTGGCGGTCGTGGCGTTCGTGCTGGCGTACCTGTTCGAACCGCTGCTCCGCTGGCTGTCCCGGCACCGCGTGCCGCGCGGGCTGGGCGTCCTGCTGATCGTGCTGACCCTGACGGTCCTCGCGGGCCTGCTGGTGTGGGCGGGCGCGGCGCAGCTGGCGGGACTGCTCGGCGACCTCCCGAAGTTCGGGACGCAGCTCGCGGACCTCGCCACGCACCTGCTGGAGCGCCTGCGCGGCGTGCCGGGCCTGCAGGACGCACCCGAACGCCTCGGCAGGGCGCTGAACGCGCAGGTGAGCGCCCTGGGACGCAACGCCATGCCGCTCGTGCAGCGCCTGCTGGGGTCCGGCAGCGCCCTCATCGGCGGGGCGACGTCCGTGGTCGGCTGGGTGGGGCAGGCGGCGTTCGCGATCACGCTCGCGACGTACTTCATGCTGGACTACCCGAAGCTCGGGCCGAGCGTCCTGCGGCTCCTGCCGGTCCACTGGCAGGGAAACGCGCGGCGACTGTCGGGCGACGTGGCCGACTCCTTCGGCGGGTACCTGCGCGGGCAGCTGATCATCGGGGCGGGCGCGGGCCTGCTCGTCACGCTGGGCCTGCTGGCCCTGCACGTCCCGAACGCGCTGGGCCTGGGCCTGCTGCTGGCCGCGCTGAACATCGTGCCTTACATCGGGCTGGTGCTGGCCGCCATTCCGGCCCTGCTGCTGGCCCTGCCGGGCGGGTGGGTGCAGGTGGCGCTGGTGTTCGCGCTGTACTTCCTGACGAACCAGGTGATCGGGAACGCCCTCGCGCCGTACGTGCTGGGCCGCACGAACAACCTCTCCCCGGCGGCCGTGCTGCTGTCGCTGCTGGTCGGCCTGACGCTGTTCGGACTGGTGGGCGGCCTGCTGGCCGTGCCGACCGCGACGCTCCTGAAGCACTGGCTGGAAACGTACTGGCTGCCGAGCAGGGCGCACGGCCCGCAACCACCTGGGCCACCAGAGCAACCCGGCGGGCACGGCCCGGCCTGAACGCGGCTCCGCCTGACGTTCATCTGGGAGTGGCACAATGCAGGGCAGCCATGACCACTCCTGCCGCCACCAAGAAATCCAGCGTGCCCAAGACCGTCTGGGACCTGATCTTCACGCTCCTGATCCCCATCCTGATCCTCTCCCCGAACATCCTGGGGAGCGGCGTGAGCGTCGCGAACCTGATGGGCGGCGGCACGGGCGGCAACGTTCGCGCGTACCTGATCGCGGCCCTCATCCCGGTCGCGTACGTCGCGTGGGACATCCTCGTGAACCGCAACGTGTCGCCCGTCGCGCTGCTGGGCGGCGCGGCCGCCCTCGTGAGCGGCGCGCTCGCCTTCTGGTACGTGGACGGCTTCTGGTACGCCGTGAAGGACAGCGCCCGCTCGTACCTCACGGCGATCTTCGCGTTCGTGAGCATCGCCACGGCGTACCCGATGTTCCGCATCTTCCTGGACGCCGCCAGCATCGCCGAGTCCCCCGAACACCGCGCGTCCACGCAGGTCGTGATGCGCGATCCGGGCGTGGCGCGCGCACTGGTGCAGGCGACCCTGGTGTTCGGGCTGGTGGACGTGCTGGGCGGCGTCGTGAACAGCGTCGCGAACTACCACATCGTGGTCGCGAAGTTCGGGACGGACGCCTTCAACGCGCAGGTGGCGCAGGCGAACGCCGTGATGCGCGTGCCGGGCCTCGCCGTCTCGCTGATCGGGGCGGGCGTCGGGTTCTGGCTGGTGCAGCGCGCCGTCACCGCCCGCTACGGGGCGGGCGCGAGCCTGCTGGAGCCCGAGAAGCTCACCGCGAGACTGCAGGAGACCGGCGAACGCTGAACGCCCGCACCGGCATGACCGGCACGAGGGACCACAGGGCCGCGCCACACCGGGCGGCCCTGACCCGTCCAGGCCGACCGGCGCGGCCATGACGCCTCCAAACCCCTCCTGCGCTACATTCCGGTCATGCGTTCCCTGACGATCC
Organism: Deinococcus aquiradiocola; assembly: GCF_014646915.1. Taxonomy (NCBI): domain Bacteria; kingdom Thermotogati; phylum Deinococcota; class Deinococci; order Deinococcales; family Deinococcaceae; genus Deinococcus; species Deinococcus aquiradiocola. The sequence goes on from NZ_BMOE01000020.1 coordinate 22,350, forward strand.
TGGCCGCCCTGCTCGCCACGTCCTCCGCCCTCGCGCAGACGGTCGCGCCCGCCCGGCCCGGCACCACCACCGTGTACATCAACGGCACGCCCATCCAGGGCACGGTCGTCACGGTGGGCGGCAAGTCGTTCGTGCAGCTGCCCATGACGGACCTGCAGAAGTCCGGGGCGCTCGTGGCGGGCGGATCCGAGCCCATCAAGGCCATCCAGGGCTGCGCGGGCCAGCCGCTCTTCAACGGCGCGGTGCGCCTCACGCTGCTGTCCGCCGGACTGAAGGACGACCGGTACGCCGTGACGTTCCGCGTGGCGAACGGTGCACGGCGGGACTTCAACCCCGCCGGGGACGCCGACGTGAACTCCGGCACGCTCTTCGCGGCGAGCGCGGACGGACAGGTGCAGCCGTTCAACACCTGGGACGACACGGCCAGCCCCAACCGTCAGCTCACGCCCGGCGCGAACCTCACCGCGACCTTCACGACGAGCGGCCCGCCGCCCTTCACGGTCACGCGCATCCTGTACCGCCCCACCGACGTGACCCTCAGGGAAGGCCGACTGGACGGCCTGCCGTTCGCGCCGGTCAGCGCCATGGAGTTCGCACTGAAGTGCAAATGATTCTGCCCGCTCTATCCTGAGCCATGCCGCCCACCCTGCAGATCGACCGTGCCGAGCTGTTCGTGCTCCGCCTGCCCCTGAAGTTCCGGTTCGAGACGAGTTTCGGCGTGCAGACCGCCAAGACCGTGCCGCTGCTCGTGCTGCACGGCGGCGGGGACGCGGTGGGCCTGACGGGGCTCGGGGAGGGCGTGATGGAGGACGCGCCGATGTTCCGCGAGGAGACGGTGACGGGCGCGCTCGCGCTGCTGCGCGGCGCGTTCCTGCCCGCCGTGCTCGGGCGGAGCTTCGTGAACCCGCAGGCGATGACGCGCGCCCTGGACGGCTTCCGGGGCAACCCCATGGCGAAGGCGATGCTGGAGGGGGCCGCGTGGGACCTGTGGGCGCGGCGTCTGGACGTGCCGCTCATGTCGCTCTTGGGCGGGGTGCGGCAGGAGGTCGCGGTCGGCGTGAGCCTCGGCATTCAGACGGACGAGGCGGCGACGGTCGCGGCGGTGGAGCGGCACGTGGCGCAGGGGTACAGGCGCATCAAGCTGAAGATCAAGCCCGGCTGGGACGTGCAGCCGGTCGCGGCGGTCCGCGCGGCCTTCCCGGACATCCGGCTCACGGTGGACGCGAACAGCGCGTACACGCTGGAGGACACGCGCGTCTTCCAGGCGCTCGACACGTACGGGCTGGAGTACGTGGAGCAGCCGCTCGCATACGACGACATGGTGGACCACGCGGCCCTGCAGGCCCGCATCCGCACGCCGCTGTGCCTGGACGAGAGCATCGTGGGTGCCGCGTCGGCCCGCAAGGCGCTCGGGATGGATGCCGGGCGCGTCATCAACATCAAGCAGGGCCGGGTGGGCGGCGTGGCCGAAGCGGTCCGCGTGCACGAGGTCGCGCAGGCGTTCGGCGTGCCGCTGTGGTGCGGCGGGATGCTGGAGAGCGGCGTGGGCCGCGCCCTGAACATCCACCTGTCCACCCTGCCGGGCTTCAGCAAGCCGGGCGACACCGCGTCCGCCAGCCGCTACTGGCAGACGGACACCGTGCACGAGGCGCTCGAAATGACGGACGGTCACCAGCGCGTCCCGGCCGGAGCGGGCCTCGGCGTGACGCTCAACCGGGAGTTCGTGGAGCGCGTCGCGACCGAGCACGTCATGCTGGACGGCCGGAATTGACCCTCCGGTACGTGGTGCGGGCCGTGACGGACGCGGCCGACATGCGCGCCCTGGAGGACGTGCAGGTGGCCGCGTGGGGGTACGCGGACCGTGAGGTGCTGCCCGGCACGATGTTCCGCATCAGTGCCGCGAGCGGCGGCGTGGTCGTCGGCGCGTACCCGGAAGGGTCCGGCACGCCGTTCGGGCTGGCGTACGGCTTCCCCGCCCTGCGGGACGGGCAGGCGTGGCACCACTCGCACCTGCTGGCCGTGCACCCCGACTGGCGCGGGAGCGGCGCGGCCGTCGCCCTGAAGCTGGAGCAGGCTCGGCTCGCGCGCGCGCAGGGCCTCACGCGCATGACGTGGACCTTCGACCCGCTCGTCGCCCGCAACGCACGACTGAACCTCGGGAAGCTCGGCGCGCGCGCCGTCAGCTACCACCCCGCGTGGTACGACCTGCCCGCCCCCACGTCCGGCCCGGCCGTGCCTGCCGACCGCCTGATGATCGAATGGGACCTGAACGCCCCGCACGCGGAGCAGCCCGCCCCCACCCCGGACGGCGAACCGCTCCTGACGGCCCTCCCGGACGGCACGCCCGGACCCTTCACGCCCCGCCCCGGCGCGCCCCGTACCCTGGCGGAAGTGCCCACCGCTGCCGACACCCTGCCCGGCCCGCTGCGCCTCGCGTGGCGTCTCGCGCTGCGAGAAGCGCTCGGCACGGCCCTGCGGGACGGGTACGTCGTGACGGGCCTCGCACGGCGCGGCGACCGTGCGTGGTACGTGCTGGAACCCGGCCACGGCAGCGGCCTGTACTGACGGAAAGACTGGCCGGGCCACTTGGCTTCGTTGTGGATGGACCGGAATCCGGTTCAGTGGTTCATCGGCATGCCGTTCATCCCGTCCGTGCTGCCGGGCGCGACCGTGCCGTTCGCGGGGGGGACGGCCGCGCCGCGTTCCCTGAGCATGCCGGTGATGAGGTCGATCTCGGCCGTCTGGCTGACCACGATGGCGTTCGCGACCGTCACGACGGGCGGCACGCCGGACTTCAGGCCCTCCTGCGCCATCTGCACGCCGCCCCGGTGGTGGCGCAGCATGAGCTGCAGGTACCGGATTTCGGCCTGCCGGGCGGGGAGGGTGTCGAGGGACTGCACGTCCGCGTCGCTCGCCATGCCCATCGCGGCGCGGTTCATGCCCTGCATGGGCGCGTCCGGTCCGGAGAACGGCAGGCCCCAGATGTCCAGCCAGCCGCCCATCTGTCCGAGCTGCGCTTCCTGCGTGACGGTGATGTCCTGCGCCAGCAGCCGGACGGGTGCCGACACGGGGCGTTCCAGGATGTGCAGGCTGAGTTCCACGGCCTGCCCGTGGTGCAGGCGCATGTCGCGCGCGAAACGCACGGCGGGGCTGCCTTCCTGCGGGAAGCGGTGCGCCTGCCAGAACCACGCGCCGCCCAGGACCAGCAGCACGGCCAGGACGGGCCACAGGAGGCGGAGCGTCCCGCCGCGCCTGGAGGACGACGGGTGGAAGGTGGGGGGGCGGGCCGTCACTGCGTTTCGGTGGTGGAGTACGGCCCGTCGCAGGCCGCGCCGCGTTCGGGGGCGGTGGCACCCTGCTCGTACTTGGACAGGAAGGCCTTGACGCGCGGGTCCGACGCGTCCTGCAGGGACAGTTGCGCGTTCCAGGCGCTCATCATGACGGGCGCGGCCTGACCGGGGTACGGGGACAGCAGCGTGTAGCTGCGGCCGTCCACGGCGGCCTTCAGCTTGGCGACGTCACCGGCGGGCAGGCTCGGCAGGTACGTGATCCATACCGCGCCGTGCTCCATGCTGTGCACCGCGAACTGGTCGTAGAGGGGGTTGTCGTACACGCCGCACTTCTGCCAGCGGGGGTTGTGCGTGCCGCCCACCGGGGGGTGCTCGGTGTACGCGATCTGTCCCTCCTGGTGCTGACCACCCTGGTACTTGAAGGTCTTGACGCCAGTCAGGTCCCCGCCGGAGCAGGACGCGAGGATCACGGGGAGGGCCAGCAGCAGGGCACGGTTCACGAGCACATTATGCCAAGCGGTCCCGCCGGACGCGCGGGACGTTCCGCCACCCGCAGGGCGGGGGCAGGCAGGTCAGCCCGCGATGCTGCCGCGCGCGCGCATGAACGTCTCCTGCGCGCTCAGGTCGCCGGGCAGCTTGCGGTACACGCCGTCCGGCCCGAGCTCCCAGCTGCCGCGCGTGTCGGCCCACTCGGCCGCGACGAGGTCCAGCACGCCGTCCCGGTGACGGGGTTCCAGGATGGGAGCCAGCACCTCCACGCGCCGGTCGAGGTTGCGACTCATCCAGTCGGCGCTGCCGACGTACACGTACGTGGTGTCCGGACCGCCGACCGGACCGTGCCCGAACGCGTACACGCGCGCGTGCTCCAGGTACCGGCCCAGCAGGCTGTGCACGCGGACGTTCTCGGACAGGCCCGGCACGCCCGGCCGCAGGCAGCACACGCCGCGAATCATGAGGTCCACCCGGACGCCCGCCTGCGACGCGCGGTAGATGCCGTCGATCATGGCGGGGTCCGTCAGCTGGTTGATCTTCACGCGCGCCCACGCCTGCTCGCCCGCCGCGACGCGCTCCGCCAGCACCTGCAGCAGGTCGAGCAGGCCCGAGCGGGCCGTGTCCGGCGCGACCAGCAGGCGACCGTACTCCGCTTCGGCGTACCCGGTCAGGTGATTGAAGAGCAGCGCCACGTCCGCCCCGAGTTCCTCGTTGGCGGACAGCAGCGACAGGTCCGTGTACAGCCGCGCCGTCTTGGCGTTGTAGTTGCCCGTCCCGACGTGCACGTACGAACGCAGTCTCCCCTGCTCGCGCCGGATGACGAGCGCCACCTTGGCGTGCACCTTCAGACCGCTCACGCCGTACACGACGTGCGCGCCCGCCCGCTCCAGCTGCCGCGCCCAGCTGATGTTGCGCTGCTCGTCGAACCGGGCCTTCAGCTCGATGAGCGCCACCACCTGCTTGCCGTTCTCGGCCGCCGTCCTCAGCGCGCCCAGCAGGCGGCGGTCGTCGCCCGTGCGGTACAACGTCTGCTTGATGGCGAGCACGTCCGGGTCCACGGCCGCCGCCTCCAGGAACGCCAGCACGCCCGCGAAACTGTCGTACGGGTGGTGCAGCATCTGATCGCCGCGCTGCAGTTCCGCGAAGATCCCGTCGTCCTCGTCGCCCTCCAGGTCCGGAACGTGCGGCGTGAACGCCGGGTAACTCAGTTCCGGCAGGCGCTTCGCGACGTCCTGCGACGGGAACGCCATCAGGTCCGCCGTGCCGAGCGGCCCGTCCAGCTGAAACACGTCGTGATCGTCGAGCTTCAGCTTTTCCGCCAGGAAGCTCAGGAGTGCGGCGGGCATCTCGCGCGTCACTTCCAGCCGTACCACCGCCCCGAAGCGCCTGCGCCGCAGCCCGTCCTCGATGGTCGCCAGCAGGTCCTCGGCCTCGTCCTCGTCGAACTCGTAGTCGGTGTTGCGCGTCACGCGGAACTCGTACGCGGCCAGCACCTCCCGCCCCCGGAACAGTTCCTGCAGGTGCTCGGCGATCACGTCCTCCAGCAGCACGAACACGTCCCCGATCGGCACGAACCTCGGCAGCACGCCCACCGGCACCTTCACGCGCGCGAACTCCGGCTCGTGCCCCTCGTCGTCCCGCAGCTGCACCGCGAGGTTCAGGCTCAGGTTGCTGATGTACGGGAAGGGGTGGCTGGGGTCCACGATGAGCGGCGTCAGCACCGGCTGAATCTGCGTGAGGTAGTGCTCCCGCAACGTCACGCGCGCCTTCTTGCCGAGGTCCGCGACGCGTACGATCCGCACGCCCGCCGCGTGCAGGTCGTTCAGGGTCTTGCGGGTCGCCCGCTCGATCTCCCGCAGCATCCCGTGCGTCCGTTCCCGCACGAGCGCCAGCGTCTCGCGCGGCAGCAGTCCGTCCGGCGATTTGATCACCACGCCCGCCGCGATCTGCCGGTGCACGCCCGCCACGCGCACCATGAAGAACTCGTCAAGGTTGCTGCCACAGATCGCCGCGTACTTCAGGCGCTCCAGCAGCGGGTTGCGGGCGTCCTGCGCTTCGGCCAGCACGCGTTCGTTGAAGGCCAGCCAGCTCAGCTCCCGGTTCAGGAACACGCTGTCCTGCAGGGCACTGGTGGGGTGGGTCTCGCCAGGGGTGGTTTTCTTGTGTTTCATGTGACCTCTCGGGAACCTAGCGGGCGGGCGTCAGCGGGGAGTCAATTCCCGGCGCTGACGCCCGCCCTCATCCTGTAATCACGCACCCGGCCGGGGCCGGGAACCGTCAGGCCTGCCAGCGTTTGAGGAGCAGCACGGCGTTCTGGCCGCCGAAGGCGAAGCTGTTGCTCATGGCGTACTCGACCTGCTGCTGGCGGGCGTGGTTGGGGATGAAGTCCAGCGTGAGCTGCGGGTCGGGGTCGTTGAAGTTGATGGTGGGCGGCAGGATGCCGTCGCGCAGGGCCTGCGCGGTCGCGATGGCTTCGATGGCGCCGGCCGCGCCGAGCAGGTGGCCCGTCATGCTCTTGGTGCTGCTGACGGCGAGCGTGGCGGCGTGGTCGCCGTACACGGCCTGGATGGCAAGCGTCTCGTTGAGGTCGTTGGCGGGGGTGCTGGTGCCGTGCGCGTTGATGTACCCGACCTGTTCGGGCGTGACGCCCGCACCGCGCAGGGCGGCGCGCATGGCGACCTGCGCGCCGCGCCCTTCGGGGGCGGGCATGGTGATGTGGTACGCGTCGGCGCTGGTGGCGTACCCGACGAGTTCGGCGTGGATGCGCGCGCCGCGCGCGAGGGCGTGTTCGAGTTCTTCGAGCACGAGGATACCTGCGCCCTCGCCGAGCACGAAGCCGTCCCGGCTGGCGGTGAAGGGGCGGCTGGCCGTTTCGGGCGTGTCGTTGCGGGTGCTGAGGGCCTTCATGTTGCCGAAGGAGCCGATGGACATGGGCGTGATGGCGGCCTCGGTGCCGCCGGTCAGCATGATGTCCGCGAGGCCCAGCTGGATGGTGCGGAACGCGTCGCCGATGGAGCCGGAGCCGGTGGCGCAGGCGGTGACGACGGTGCTGCTGGGGCCGGTCAGGCCGTAGCGCATGGCGACGTGGCCGGACGCCATGTTGCAGATGATCATGGGGATGAACATGGGGCTGACGCGGTTCGCGCCGCGCCCGTGCGCGATGCCGGACTGCTCCTCCCAGGTTTCCATGCCGCCGACGCCGGTGCCGATGATGGTGCCGCTGCCTTCACCGGCGAGCTCCTCGCGGGTGAGGCCGCTGTCCTGCACGGCGAGGTCCGCGCCGATCAGGGCGAGCTGCACGAAGCGGTCCATGCGTTTGGCTTCGCGCGGGTCGAGGTGGCCGCTCAGGTCGTCGTTGATCTGTCCGGCGATCTTGGCGGGGTAGTTGCTGATGTCGAAACGGGTGATCGGTCCGATGCCGTTGCGGCCCTCGCGCTGCGCCTGCGCAAACGCGGCCTCGCCGATCCCGATGGGCGTGACGGGTCCCATGCCGGTGATGACGACGCGCTTCATTGCTGTTCCCCTGCGGGCTGGACGGTGATGTTCGTGCGTTCTGGCATAGTGACGGCCTCCAAATGCCGTAAATATACCGGACGCTTCCTGAACTCGCTCCAACGGGTGCAGGATGGGCCTTGAGGGAACGCTCAGGCGGACACGGTGCGGGGTGGAGGGGCACTGTGCGGGATGGAGAGGCACGGTGCGGGGGTGGGGGGTGCAATGCGACGGGGCGCGGTGTGACCGCGCCCCGAAGTGTGCCCGTGTGGGGTTACTGCTTGCTGGCGATGTAGTCGACGGCGGCCTGCACGGTGCGGATCTGCTCGGCGTCCTCGTCGGCGATGCTGACGCCGAACTTGTCTTCCAGACCCATGATCAGCTCGACGGTTTCGAGGCTGTCGGCGCCGAGATCCTCGACGAAGCGGGCTTCGGGCACGACCTTGGCCTCGTCCACGCCCAGCTTGTCCACGATGACTTCCTTGACCTGTTCAAATGTATCCATGTGATGACCTCCTGTGGTTGACAGTACCGGCCCAGTGTACACGCCCGTCCGTGAGTGCGGGGCGAGGTGCGGGCCGCGCGGCCCCGGCGTGTTCCTTCACCGTCCGTGCCGCCGCGTCCTGCGGGGGCCGCTCAGCGGACGAGGAGCAGGCCCACCAGGACGACGCCCACCCCGAGCCACTGGTAGCGGCGCAGGCGTTCGTGCAGCACCAGGGCGGCCATCAGGGCCGTGAAGACCGGGTACAGGTTGGTGAGGAGGCCCGCGATGGCGAGCGGTCCGGTGCGGGCGGCCAGCGTGAAGAACAGGTTCCCGAACACGTCGCCGGGGAAGCTGCCCAGGATCAGCCAGGGGCGCTGCGGGCGCAGGCCGCCCTGCCGCGCGGCGAGCGGCACGGCGATGAGGCTGCTGGCGAGGCGCGCGGCAGCGAGCGGCCAGAACACCCCGCCGCCCTGCGGGGTGGCGTGTGACAGCAGCACGAAGAACAGCCCGAAGCCCACGCCCGCCACGAGCGCGAGCGGCAGGCCGCCCCGTCCGCCGTGCGACGGGGCGAGCGAGAACACCACGATGCCCGTCAGGATGAGGGCCGAGCCGAGCAGGCGGGCGGGCGTGAGCGTCTCGCCTGCGAGGAGGCCCGCCGCGACCGGCACGACGGCGCCCATCGCGGCGGAACTGACGGACACGACGCCCATCGGGCCGAGCGCGAGCGCGCGGAAGAACAGCACGACGGCCGTCATGCCGATCACGCCCGTCAGGGCCGCCAGCCACAGCTGCGGCGCGTGCGGGAGCGTCTCGTGCGTGACGAGCGCCAGGGCGAGGTACGCGAGCAGCCCGAGCGGGTGCGTGAGCGCCACCACGCGAATGGCGGGGTTGTGGCGTGACGCGAGGCCCGCCGAGAAGTCCCCCACCCCGTACACGAGGGCGGAGATCAGGGCGTACAGGGTGGAGGCGTTCACCGCGTCACTCTAGCGGGCGGCGCGTGACCGGAGGGTCAGGGGCGCGGGGACTGCCGCTCGCCCTGAAGGTGCGGTTCAGGTGGGCTGGCCGAGGTATTCCCGACCGCCCAGGTACGGGCGGAGCGCTTCTGGGATGCGGACGCGGCCGTCCGCCTGCTGGTGGTTCTCCAAGAACGGCACGAGGATGCGGGGCGCGGCGATGCCGGTGTTGTTGAGGGTGTGCGCGAAGTGGATGCGGCCGTCCTCGCCCTTGTAGCGCAGGCCGGTGCGGCGCGCCTGCCAGTCGCCGAGGTAGCTGCACGAGTGCGTCTCGCGGTACTGCTGTTCGGACGGCACCCACGCCTCGATGTCGTACATGAGGACCTTGCCGGCGCCCATGTCGCCCGTGCAGTTCTGCACGACGCGGTACGGGAGTTCCAGGGCCTGCAGGATGCGTTCGGCGTTCGCGAGGATCGCGGCGAACATGTCGAGCGCGGCGGTCTCGTCGGCGTGCATCATCACGTACTGTTCGACCTTCTTGAACTCGTGCACGCGGATCAGGCCGCGCACGTCGCGCCCGGCGCTGCCCGCCTCGCTGCGGAAGGCGCTGGAGTACGCGGCGTACCGGACGGGCAGCTGGTCGTGCGGGAGGATCTCTCCGGCGTACAGGCTGTTGACGGGCACCTCGGCGGTCCCGGCGAGCATCAGGTCGTCGCCCTCGATCTTGTACACCTGGTCCTCGCCGCCGGGGAAGTGGCCGCTGCCGACGAAGGTTTCGGGGCGGACGAGGGCGGTGGTGCTGAGCATCTCGAAGCCCGCGTCGGCGAGCGTGTCGAGGGCGAGCGTCAGGATCGCCCATTCGAGGCGGGCGGCGTCGCCCTTGAGGAGGTACGAGCGGCTGCCGGACACGCGCGCCACGCGTTCCGGGTCGGCCCAGCCGTGCCGTTCGAGGAGCGCGACGTGGTCCTGCGGCGTGAAGTCGAAGGTGGGGGGCGTGCCTTCGCGGCGCAGTTCGACGTTGTCGCTGTCGTCGCGGCCGACGGGGACGCTGGGGTGCGGGATCTGCGGAACGCGCAGCAGGAGCTGCTTGAGGGCGTCCTCGTGCGCGCGGAGTTCCGGTTCGATGGCCTTCAGGCTCTCGGCGAGGTCCTTGCCTTTCTGGATGAGGAGGGGGCGTTCCTCGGGCGTGGCCTTGGGGACGAGTTTGGCGTTCTGGTTGCGTTCGGCCTGCATGACTTCGGCGCGCTGCTTCAGGTCGAGGAGTTCCCGGTCGACGCGGAGCAGGTCGTCGAGGTCGAGGTCGACGCGTTTGAGTTCGGCGGCGCGGCGGACCTCGCCGGGGTGCTCGCGGATGAATTTCAGGTCGAGCATCAGCCTTCCACCGTGCGCGGCACGCGGATGAAGCCGTCCTGGTGTTCCGGCGCGAGGTCCGTGACGGTCCGCCGGTCGAACATCTCACCGGGCTCGTCGGCGCGCAGGACGTTGACGAGGTGCACGGGGCGCTGCATCTCGGGGACGCCCTCGGTGTCGAGTTCCTGGAGTTTCTGGAAGTACCCGAGCATCTTGTTGAGGTCGTGGAGCAGGTCGCCCTGTTCCTGTTCGGTCAGCTCCAGTCGGCTGAGCGTGGCGAGATGCTGCACTTCGGCGGCTTCGATCATGGGGGGAAGTATAGCGGTGGGGCGCGCCCGGCCGGGAGCGGCAGCGTGGGTGGCGAGGGCGGCGGGGTGGGGCGCGGTTGAACCGGATGCAAACAGGTGAAAGGAGGGGTCTGATTTGCACAAACCCTGATTCTCGATACAGAATCACACCCCCCAAATCGCCACACTGTGGCATGCCCCTCTCGCTGGTCTGGTTCAAACGCGACCTGCGCGTCCACGACCACGCCGCGCTCACGCTCGCCGCCGAACGCGGCCGGGTGCTGCCCCTGTACATCTGGGAGGACGAGCAGCTCACGCACCCGGAGTACTCCAGCACGCAGCTGACCCTCACCAACGACGCGCTCGCGCACCTGTCCGGCGACCTCGCGCGGCTCGGCGCGCCGCTGCACGTCCGGCACGGCGAGGCCGCCAGCGTCATCGCGGCCCTGCAGGCACAGTATGGGTTCACGGCCATCTACGCGCACCAGGAGACCGGCAACGCCGTCAGTTACGCCCGCGACCGCCGCGTGCGCGCCTGGGCCCGCGCGCTGGGCCTCCCCTTTCACGAACCGCCGCAGAACGGCGTGATCCGCCGCCTGCGCGACCGGGACACCTGGGCGGACGAATGGGAGGCCCGCATGGGCGCCCCTCCGCTGCCCGCCCCGGGACGGCTGGACGGTCCAGCCGCGCCGCCCTTCGTGCCGCTCCGGCCACGCGCGGCGGGCCTGCCGCCCCTCACGCAGACGCTCCCCTGGCCCGCCGGGACCTTCGGGGAGACGCTCGCCCGCGAGACGCTGCACAGCTTCCTGACGGTGCGCGGCGTGAACTACACGCGCGAGATGAGTTCCCCGCTGGGCGCCGGGCACGCCTGCTCGCGCCTCAGCCCGCACCTGATGATGGGCACCGTCAGCCTGCGGACCGTGGTGCACGCCACCCGGCAACGCCTCGCGGCCGCGCGCGGCGACGCGGGCGCCGACCCGCGCTGGCTGCGGTCCCTGCGCAGCTTCGAGAGCCGCCTGCACTGGCACTGCCACTTCATGCAGCGCCTGGAGAGCGAGCCGGACATGGAATTCCACGCGCTGAACCGCGCGCTGCGAGGCCTGCTGCCCACCGAACTGGACGACGCGGCCCGCGAACGCCTGCGCGCGTGGACGGACGGCCGCACCGGCTACCCCATGATCGACGCGTGCATGCGCGCCCTGCACGCGACCGGCTGGCTGAACTTCCGGATGCGGGCCATGCTGGTGTCGTTCGCCACGCACCACCTGCACCTCCCGTGGCGCGAGACGGGCCTGACGCTCGCGCGCCTGTGGCTGGACCACGAGCCCGGCATCCACTGGGCGCAGGTGCAGATGCAGAGCGGCATGGTCGGCATCAACCGCCTGCGCGTGTACTCCCCCACCCGGCAGGCGCGCGAGCAGGACCCGGACGGCGACTTCATCCGCCGCTGGGTGCCGGAACTGACGGACGTGCCCACCGATTACGTTCACGCACCGTGGGAGTGGTCCGGCACGACCCGCACCGGGTACCCGCCACCCATCGTGCCGGAAACGGGCGCGTCCCGCGCCGCGCACGCCCGCCTGAACGCCGTGCGCGCCACGCCGGAATTCCAGGCGGAAGCGCGGCGCGTGTACGACCGGCACGGCAGCCGCAAGAAGGCCGCCCTGCGAGCCGAAAGAAACGCTCTGGGCCTCCCCCCCAAACCCCCACGCGCCGCACGTTCCGCTGGCGTACAAAGGAAGGCACGCATGAGTGACCAACCCGACCTGTTCGGCCTGACCCCCGAGGCCCCCACCCCCAGAGCCATCCAGCCCGCCGGACTGCCGGACAGCTGGCAGCACGCCCTGGAGGACGTGTTCGCCGCGCCCGCCTTCCACCAGCTGCGCGACTTCCTGGTGCGCGAACGGCGGGAGCAGACCATCTACCCGCCCGCGCCGGACGTGTTCAGTGCGCTGCGTCTCACGCCGCTGGAGGACGTGAAGGTCCTCATCCTGGGTCAGGACCCGTACCACCGCCCCGGGCAGGCGCACGGCCTGAGCTTCAGCGTCCGGCCCGGCGTGCCCGTCCCGCCCAGCCTGCGCAACATCTACAAGGAACTGCAGACCGACCTTCCCGGCTTCACCCCGCCCCGCCACGGCTACCTCCGCGCGTGGGCGGAGCAGGGCGTGCTGCTCCTGAACGCCGTCCTGACCGTCCGTGAGGGCCAGCCGAACAGCCACGCCAATCAGGGCTGGGAGGCCGTCACGGACGCCGTGATCCGCGCCGTGAACGACCGGCCCGAACGCGTGGTGTTCGTGCTGTGGGGCGCGTACGCCCGCAGGAAGAAGGCCCTCATCACCGGGCCGCAGCACGTCGTCATCGAGTCCGCGCACCCCAGCCCGCTGAGCGTCGCGAACTTCCTTGGCACGCGCCCCTTCAGCCGCGTGAACGCCGCGCTGCAGGAGGCAGGCCGCACCCCCATCGACTGGCAACTCCCGATGAAGGCGGAAGAATGACCTCCCGCACCGAGCTGCTCGCCGGAGCGTACCTGCGCCGCGAGGGCAGCGACCCGAAAAAGTTCAGGTACTTCTGGCCGGACGGCACGCCCTACAGGGACCGCAGCGGGAAAGAGCGCATCGCGAAACTGGCCGTCCCACCCGCCTACGAGGACGTGTACGTCTCCCCCGACCCGGACGCGGAACTCCAGGCGTTCGGGCGGGACGCCGCCGGACGACTCCAGTACCGCTACCACCCGGACTTCGTGCAGGCAGGCGCCCTCAAAAAATGGCAGCGCCTCACGCGGTTCGCCGGGGCGCTCGGCACCCTCAAGACCGTCACGGGCGCCGACCTCCGCGCCAGCGGCCTCCCGCCCCGCAAGGTCGCCGCCCTCATGACGCGCCTGCTGCACGTCGCCCGCTTCCGCGTCGGCAGCGACACCTACGCCCAGCAGCACAGGACGTACGGCCTCAGCACCCTGCGCCAGCGGCACGTGCAGGTCAGCGGCAGCACCGTCACCTTCCACTTCAGGGGCAAGCACGGCATCACGCAGCACAAGGCCACCACCGACCGCACCCTCGCCAGCAACATCGGCAAACTGCTGGAACTCCCCGGCCCTTGGCTGTTCCAGACCGTGGACAGCGAACGCAACCGCAGGCGCGTCCGCAGCGGCGAACTGAACGCGTACCTGAAAGAAGTCATCGGCCCGTTCACCGCCAAGGACTTCCGCACCTGGGGCGGCACCCTGCTCGCCGCCGAGTACCTCGCCGAAGCGGGCATCGCCGACACCGAGCGTGCTGCCCGGCAGACCCTCGTGGACTGCGTGAAGCACGTCGCCGCCGACCTGGGCAACACGCCCGCCGTCACGCGCAGCAGCTACATCTGCCCCGTCATCTTCGACCGCTACCTGGAAGGCAAGGTCCTCGACGACTACGAACCCCGAGCCACGAAAGGCGAAACGGACCTCGACGGCCTCACCCGCAGCGAAGCCGCCCTCAAACGCCTGCTGGAAAGCGAAAAGACCCTCAGGACGAGGCGGAAAAAGGCGGCGTAACAGCCGCCTGGACAGCTAGTGATACCGGTATAGATTCAGGGTGCTCAGCGGCATCAGGTCACTGAACCTGCACCCGTCACACGGTGTTGATCCGATTCCAGGGATGCCGGAAACAGCGAAGGCATCCCTTCTTGGGCAGAACGGACGCCCTGCAGGACGCCTGCCCGCTTCCATCTCCTCCAAACCGTACTTGTTGGTGCTCGCTTCGCTCGGCTGAACTCCAAACGTTCAGCTCAAAATCGTATCGTTTCTGCTTCAGCTCAGGTCTTTGCGCATGATGATGCTCGTTTCGTGGAAGCCCAGGCCGGTGTACAGGGCGCGCGCGCCGGTGTTGTGCCCGAAGACGTGCAGCTGGATGTTCGTGGCTCCGCGTGCGGCGGCGTCCTGTTCCAGCAGCGTGAAGGCCTGCGTGGCGTACCCGCGCCTGCGGTACGGGGCGTGAATCTCGATCTCGTACACGAAGGCGCTCGTGCGGTGTCCTTCGTGGCGCAGGGCGTACCAGAGGACGCCGACGTCCTGGCCGGTGGTGGGGTCGTGCAGGTCGAAGTGGTGGTGGTCCGGGGTGTGCAGGCCGTCCGGGCAGAGCATCAGGAATTCGCCTTCGGCGCGCGCCTGGGCGCTGGCGGCGTCCCACTGGCCGCTGCGGGTCTTTTCTTCGGCGTACCCGGTGGTGGCGTGGTTCAGGAAGCGCCGGAACGTGGCGTCGGTCATGGGGCGCAGTTCGGTCATGCGGTCAGTGTAGGCGTGCGGGATTGGGGGGCGCGGTACAGCGCAGGCGTGGGGCGCGGCGCAGAGTGGCGAGATGCGACCTGTACCTGTTCGTCCTGGCGTCGGTCAGGAGTCCGTGTGGGAGTACCCGCGTCCGCCGAGGCTGGAGTGGAGTGACCGGCGGGTGGAGGTGTGGCTGGGCGGCGTGCGGATCGTGGAGGCGGCCGGGGCGTTCCGGGTGCTGGAGACGAGTCATCCGCCCGTGTATTACCTGTCGCCGGACGCGTTCCTGCCGGGCGTGCTGAGTCCCGCGCCGGGCGGGAGCGTGTGCGAGTGGAAGGGCCGCGCGAGTTACTGGACCCTGTCGGCCGGGGGGCGTGTGGAGGAGGCGGCCGCGTGGAGTTACGGGTGGCCGACGCCGGAGTTCCTGCCGATCCGGGACCGCGTGGCGCTGTACGCGGGTCGGGTGGACCGCGTGACGCTGGGGGGCGTGACGGTGACGCCGCAGCCGGGGGAGTTTTACGGCGGGTGGATCACGCCGGACGTGGTGGGGCCGTTCAAGGGCGAGCCGGGCAGCTGGGGCTGGTAACGTGGCAGGGCCGGTTCAGCGGCGCGTGATGAAGTCGCGGATGTTCTGCACGATCTGCGTTTCGGCGGTGGCGCGTGTGACGGTGGGGACGCCGTCGCCGTTCTGGGGGCCGTAACGGCCGAAGAAGGCGTGCACGGAGCCGCGCACCGTGACGAGGCGCGTGCCTGCGGGGAGGCGCGTCAGGCCGTCCTTGACGTCGGCGGGGTCGGCGACCGTGTCGTGTTCACCCATCAGGTCCAGCACGCGCAGGGTCTTCTGGCCGCTCAGGGTGACGTTTCCGGCGGGGTACGCGCCCATCAGGATGAGGCCCTGCACCGTGCCGGGGTGGCTGCTGAGGTACTGGGCGGCCATCGCGCCGCCGAGGCTGTGTCCGGCGAGGTACACGGGGCGGCCCTGGGCGTAGTGCCGGATGACGCTGTCGGCGCGGCCGATGCCGGTGACGGCCAGGTCGAGCGGGAAGCGCACGATGACGGTCTGCACGCCCCACGGGGCGAGGGCCGTGCCGAGCCATTCGTACGCCTGGGGGCGCACGAGGCCGCCGGGGTACAGCACGAGGAGGCGCGTGGCGGGCGTGCCGACGGGCCGGATGTCGATCACGCCGCCGTCCTGCTCGGACCAGCGGGTGGTGGCGCGGGCGTCCGGGTACGCGGCGTCCTGCCCGAGCTTCAGGGCGGGGCGGTGCAGGGTGGGCCACAGCAGGCCGAGCGTGAAGGCGAGGGCCAGCAGCAGCAGGACGCCGGTGGCGCGCAGCCACGGGCGCGGGCGGCGGGGTCGGGCGGTGAGACTCGTCATGCCTTCAGTGTGCGGCAGGCCGGGGCGGGGACGTTCACGGGAACTTCACGCTCGCGTTCCGTACCACATCCGGCAATCCAGTCGGGGGGGCGCTGCATATAACAGGTCAGGAAGCAGCCAGGGAGCACCGGCTGCACAAGGAGCTCACCATGAAGAACATCACCCTGACCGCCCTCGTCCTCGCCACCGCCAGCCTGACCGTCGCTTCGGCGCAGGGCATGGACATGAAGTCCGCGTACGTCCGTGTCGTGCACGGCGTGTCCGACGCGCCCGCCGTGGACGTGTACGTGGACGGCACGCGCACCGTCGCCAACGCGCCCTTCAAGGCCGTCACCCCATACGGCAACGTGCCTGCAGGCAAGCACAACGTCATGATCACCGCCGCGGGCGACAAGAACACCGTCGTCTTCAAGGGCGACGTGACCCTCACGGCCGGCACGTACTACACGGTGGCCGCCGTCGGCTACCTGAAGAACCTCAAGCCGAAGATCTTCACCGCCAAGAGCCTGAACATGAACAAGGGCAAGGCCGAAGTGAACGTGTACCACCTCGCGCCCGACGCGCCCCGCGTGCAGGCCCTCGCGAAGGACTACAACAACGCCGCCATCCTGCCGATGGGCGTGGCGTACGGCAACGAGTACACCGTGAACGTCGACCCGATGGGCGTGAACCTCGACATCGTGCCGTTCGGCAAGACCACCCCGGTCGTCAAGAACCTCAGCGGCGTGTCCGTCGCGGGCGGCAAGAGCTACAGCATCTTCGCGCTGGGCACCATGGCCGGCAACACCCTGGATTTCGTGGTGACCGAGGACAAGGTCGTCGCCGACTCCATGATGGCGAAGTGATCGGCACGGCCTGACCCGCACGGGCCAGGCTGGGGGGGCGGCACGCAGCTTCAGGGCGGCGTGCCGCTCCTGCGTGTACAGGAGATGATGGGTGTACGGGCCGGTGGCCCGGAGGGAGGGTGAGGATGCGGGTGTTGAGGGCGTGGATTGCTGCGGTGCTGCTGAGCGCCATCGGGTACGCGCTGTTCGTGGCGAGCGGTGTGGCGTACCCGCCGCTGCGCCTGTTCGGCGCGTTGACGCAGCTGCTCGGGATTCCGAAGTTGTTTCAGCTGGTGCATCAGGTGTTCGGACTGGGGCAGGGCGGGAAGATCTTCGCGTTCATGGGCGTGGCGGTGCTGTGGCTGGGTGGGCTGACGCTGCTGGGCAGCGTGTGGCGCGGTCAGGTGGCTGGGCTGGTGGCGTGCGTGCTGACGCTCGTCTTTGCGCCGTGGCCGGTGGCGCTGGGGTACGGGATCGCGTTCTGGCTGCTGCTGGACGCCCTGCAGGCCCTGCTGGGGCCGCGCGTTGCGGGTGCCGTACGCGTTCCGGCCCGGCGTGGCGAGGGGCGCGTGATCGTGCCGCCCTCCACGGACGGGGCCGCGGTCACGGCGGCACCTCCGGCCCTGCCGGACGGGACGCGGCGCGCGACGACGGCGGCCCTCGCGGCGGGCGGGGCGCTCGTGGCGGGCGGCGGTCTCACGGCGCTGTTCCGGGATTCGGGCGGCGCGGCCGCGTCCGCCCCGGCCACCATCACGCCCGGCGGTCCGCTGCCGTTCGGCGTGACGCCCGTGGACCAGTGGTACTACGTGTCCAAGAACCTGGAGGCCTTCGACCCGACCGTGGACGGCGCGAAATGGCGACTGAAGGTGGACGGCCTCGTCCGGACGCCCATGAGCCTGAGCCTCACGGACCTGAAACGCTTCACGCCCGTCACGGAGGAACTCACGCTCAGCTGCATCTCGAACCCCGTCGGCGGCCCGCTCCTCTCCAACGGCGTGTGGGTCGGCTTCCGCCTCTCGGAGCTGCTGAAGGCGGCGGGCGTGCAGCCGGGCGCGAAGTACCTGCTGTGGGAGGCCGCGGACGGGTACACGGAGTCCCTGCCGCTCGGGCGGGCGCTGGAGGACGACGTGCTGCTGGTGCACACCCTGAACGGCGCGCCCCTCAACCGCAAGCACGGCTTCCCGCTGCGCGTCCTGATCCCTGGCCGGTACGGCATGAAGCAGCCCCGCTGGCTGACGCGCATCAGCCTGTCAGACCGGGACGTGCCGGGGTACTGGGTGAAGCGGGGGTGGAGCCGCACGGCGGAAGTGGAACTGCTGAGCCGCATCGACGAGCCGCAGGAGGTCAACCCGAACGTCAAGGCGGGCGCGTCGTTCGTGCGCGGCATCGCGTTCTTCGGCGGCAAGCCCGTCACGCGGGTCGAGGTGACGGTGGACGGCGGCAAGTCCTGGCGGGACGCGCGGCTTGTCGCGCCGCGCACCCGGTACGCGTGGACGCCGTGGGAACTGCCGGTCACGCTCACGCCCGGCAGTTACGAACTGGCGGTCCGTGCGTACTCCGGCAGCACCGAGCAGAAGAAGGCCGAGAAGGACGCCCTGCCGGAAGGCGCGACCGGCTACCATCACTTCATCGTGAACGTCAGCTGACACGGCCCTCAGCCAGGACCGCCCCGGCCTCTGTTCAACGGCCGGGGCGGTCTTGTATGCTGCCAGGGTTCCGGGGTACGGCCTTCACCTTGGCCCCCCGGAGAGCAGGACGGACAGCACAGCGGGAAACCACTTCAAGCGGACCCCCACCCATTCAGGGGTCACCGGCACGGCAGGCTTCGTCCTGCACAGCCGGATCATGAACAAGGCATCAGGGAGCAGCATGGAACGGATCGGTGTGTTTATTGACGGGGCGAACGTGTACGCGGCCGCCAAACGACTCGGCTGGAACTTCGATCACCGGAAGATCCTCGACCACTTCGCGGGCATGGGCCGCCTGTACAACGCGTACTACTACACGGCCGTCCCGTCCAGCGTGGACGACAAGCAGAAGCGCTTCATCGACGCGCTGACGTACATGGGGTACACGGTGCGCACCAAGGTGCTGCGCGAGAGCACCGACGATCACGGTGAGATGCACCGGCACGCGAACCTCGACATCGAGATCGTGACGGATCTGCTGTCGACCGTGGACCTGTACGACGTGGCGGTCCTGCTGACGGGCGACGGGGACTTCGAACGTCCGGCGGAGGTGCTGCGCGCGCGCGGGAAACGCGTGGTGGTGGCGAGCATCCCGGAGATGACGAGTTACGAGCTGCGGAACGCGGCGGACGAGTACATCGACTTCAAGGACATTCGCGCGGAGGTGGAACGCCCCGGCTACCGCCTGCCGAGCGAGGGCCGTGACGCGGGCAAGGCCGAGCGTGAACTGACGCGTCCCTTCTACATGACGGCCGCGGCGGACACCGATGAACGCTGAGGGCGGGGCGGGTTCGGGCCTGCCGGTCGCGCTGGACGCGGCGGGCGGGGATTTCGGTGCGCTGCCGAACGTGGAGGGCGCGGTCGCTGCGGCCCGCACGGGCCTGAAGGTGCTGCTGGTCGGGGACCGCGTGAAGCTGCACGCGGAGCTCGGCAAGTACCCGGGCAGCGCGTCCCTGCCGCTGGAGATCGTGGAGGCCGGCGACGTGATCGGCATGGATGACCACGCGAGCGACGTGCGTGGCCGCCGCGACGCGAGCATCAACGTCGCGAACCGGCTCGTGAAGGAGGGCCGCGCGTCGGCGGTGGTGAGCATGGGGCACAGCGGGGCCAGCATGGCGTCGTCGCTGCTCACGCTGGGCCGCCTGAAGGGCGTGGACCGGCCCGCCATCCTGACGCACCTCCCGTCCCGCAACGGGTTCATCACGATGCTGGACGTGGGCGCGAACGCGGACGTGAAGCCCGCGTACCTCGCGCAGTGGGCGGGCCTGGCGAGCACGTATCTGAAGGTCGTCGAGGACCGGCAGAATCCGTCGGTGGGCCTGCTGAGCATCGGCGAGGAGGACCACAAGGGCAACGCGCTCACGCTGGAGGTCCACGCCCTGCTGCGCGAGGCGGCGCGGCGCGGGGACCTGAACTTCCACGGGAACGTGGAGGGCCGCGACATCTTCCAGGGCACGACGGACATCGTGGTCACGGACGGCTTCACCGGCAACATCGCCCTGAAGCTCGCGGAGGGCGAGGCGAAGGTGCTGTTCGGGTGGGTGCGGGACGCGCTCGGCACGTCGCTGCTCAGCAAGCTGGGCGGGCTGCTCGTGCGGTCGTCGCTGCGCGGCGTGGCGGCGCGTCTCGACCCGAGCACGTACGGCGCGAGCCTGCTGATCGGCGTGAACGGCCTGAGTTACATCGGGCACGGGAGCGCCGACGCGCGCGCCGTCAAGAACGCCCTGCTGCGCGCGGACCGCGCGGACCAGACGCGCCTCATCGCGCGCCTGAAGGAAGGCCTGGAGACGGCCGCGCCGGTCGGCACCGACTGATCCCAACTTGAGCTGAGCTTCAGAAGTTCAGCCGAGCGTCTGTGGGCAGCGGCACTTCAAGGCACATGCGGCTTCTTCCGGCAGAGCTGCCGACGGTCGCCTCCAGGGGCGGCCGTTCGCGTTGCGGGCGGGCCGCACGGGTGGGGGCCGGGTGCATCTCTCATGCCGGGTTCGGTAGGCTGTGGCGGTGGACGTCCTGATCAATCACATGTCGCAGCCGGTGTACTGGTTCAAGCTGATCTTCACGCTGGGCGTCGGGTACGCCGTCTGGCTGGGCGTGATGGCGCTCCTGAAGCTCGTCACGCCGCACATCAACGCCCGCCTCTCACGTCTGCTGCGGGTCCTGTGGAGTGTCACGGCGGCGTACGGGACGCTCGCGGCGACCATCTTCGCGCTGCGGCTGGACGTGCCGCTGCTGTACGACCACGGCGAGATCGTCTGGAAGGGCGTCCGGGCGAGCAGCGGGCAAATCGTGGTGGTGGCTGCCATCGCGTTCATCGCGTGGAACCTCGTGACGATCGCCGCGAAACGCATCGTGCCGGAAAGCACGGACGGGGAGTCGTTCACGCGCCGGACCGTGCGCGTGCAGACGCTCACGTCCGTCACGGAGGGCTCGCTGCGGCTCGTGATCGTGATCCTCACGGCGATCAGCGTCCTGCAGGCGCTCGGCGTGAACGCCACGGCGCTGCTGGCAGGCGTGTCGGTGCTGGGTCTCGCGGTGGGGTTCGGCGCGCAGAGCCTCATCAAGGACGTGTTCACCGGGTTCTTCATCCTGCTGGAGGACCAGTACGGGGTGGGCGACATCATCCGCGTGAACGGCGGGACGCTGTCCGGCACGGTGGAGCGCCTCACGCTGCGCCTCACGGTCCTGCGCGCCCTGGACGGCACGGTGCACCTCATTCCGAACGGTCAGGTGCTGACGGTCAGCGTGAGCAGCAAGGACTGGTCGCAGGTGCTCGGCACGTTCACCGTCCCGAACGGCGCGGACATCGACCGGGCGCTGGAGGTCATGACGGAGGTCGCGCACGCACTGCACACCGATCCCGTCTGGAAACGCAAGTTCCTGGCCGCGCCGGACGTGCAGGGCGTCACGAACCTCAGCAACGACGGCATCGAGATCCGCACGCTGCTGAAGGTATTGCCCAAGTCGCAGTTCGCGGTGGGCCGCGAGTTCAACCGCCGCATCCGGATCGCGATGGACAGCGCGGACCTGGGCGTGCCTGGCCCCGCGCCCATCGAGGTGCGGATCAGCCGCGACCCCTCCCCCACCCCGGCGCAGGGGCCGGTGACGCTCGACAAGGTGGATGACCGGCAGATGGAGCCGGAAGCGAAGCAGGCCGAGAAAGACCAGCGGCGCGACCCGCAGAAGTGACGGAGGTGCGGGCCGTTCAGCAATGCCCCCGCTGACCGGCCCGCACCCGGATCACGCGCCGGTCAGGCCGGTGGGGGGCAGGTCGCGCGGGACGTGCGCTTCGAGCGTCCCGCCAGACAGCAGCTGGGAGAATTCCGCGCCGAGCAGCGTCTCCCGCAGGATGAGTTCCGGCACGATGACGTGCAGGCGCGGCAGGTACTCGCGCACGAGGCTCAGGACGCGCTCGTACTGCCGCTGGATGAGCAGCGAGACTTCCTCGTCGATGACGCGCGCCGTCTGCTGGCTGTAGTTGCCGGGCTGCATGCCGCCGCCCAGGTACGCGCTCTCGTCGCTGGCGAGGGCGACCTTGCCGAGGCGGTCGCTCATGCCCCAGGTGGTCACCATGCGGCGCGCGATGTTGGTGGCCTGCTGGAAGTCGTTCTGCGCGCCGGTCGTGACGGCCCCGAACACCACTTCCTCGGCGGCGCGTCCGGCGAGCGCCACGGCGATCATGTCCTCCAGCACGGGCCGGATGTAGTGCACGCGGTCCTCGCGGAGCGGCATCATGTACCCGGCGGCGCGGCCGCGCGGCACGACCGTCAGTTTCGACACGCGGTCCGCGTGCGGGAGGAGCTGCGCGGCGAGGGCGTGACCGACCTCGTGGTACGCCGTCACCCGCCGGTCCGCTTCATTGATCACCATGCTCCGCCGTTCCGGTCCCATCAGCACCCGGTCCCGCGCCTCG
>NZ_BMOE01000021.1 GCF_014646915.1 Deinococcus aquiradiocola
GTTCAGCAATCTGGAGATCACTCGGGGGAGTGACCCGCTGCTCACCCCTGTCGGAGTGTCCTGCTCTCACACATCCTCGACTGTCATTCAACCCGCCGTTGACTTCGCCTCTCGGCGCTTTCGCTGGCCTGCCTCGCTCGGAGGCTCAGAAAAGATACAGGACACCCCGCCAACTGTCAAGCACCCCCGCGCACGCCCCGCGAAACCCTCTGCCCCACAATCACGAAAATGCCGTCCAGCACGCGAAACAGCATGCCGGACGGCAGGGCGGGATGCGGGGTCAGATCAGCGCATCAGCCAGTTCAGGGTGTCCTTCAGGAGCGCCGAGCGCGAGGTGGGCGTCAGCCCTTCCAGGCCGAAGCCCATCGTGACGGTGCGGTACTTGCCCGCGTCGTTCAGGACGATGGCGCCCGCCTCCTCCTGCGCGAACTGCGCCTGCACCTTCTGGGTGGGGGCCTTCTGCGCCGTCTGGCCCTGCCCGAAGATGTTGCCGAGCACGTTGCCGATCACCTGCGCGGCGATGTTCTGCACGAGGCCGCGCACGTCCTGCGTCTTCTGGGTGGTGCGGCTCTGGTTCTGGTCCACGCGGATGGACTGCGCGGTGATGGTGCCCGCGTTGGCGCCCGCCGTGCCCCAGGTGGCCGCCACGACGCTGCTGCCCACGTTCGAGATCACGTCCGGGTAGAACTGGTTCTGGGCGCTGCCCGCCGCGTTCAAGTTGTACGCGGTGTTGCCGAGCGCGCCGGACGTCACGAACTTCGCGTTGCCGCTGCTGTCCGCCACGAACCGCGTCTTGAGCACGTCACGGTAGAAGCTGCTCGACCCGATGTCGTAGCCGATGTCCTGCCCCGTCACGATCAGGCGACCGCCGCCCGAGAGGTACTGCTGCAGCACCGCCTGGTCCTGCGCGTCCAGGGTGTTCTGGTACTGCTCGCCCGTCGCCCAGATCACCACGTCGTACCGCGTGAATTCCGAGAGCGGGATCGGGCCGCGCGAACGGTCGATCACGAAGGCCCCACCGGCCACGGCGTTCGCCTTGATGGCGTCCCGCAGGTTCGCCGTCACGTCCGCCCCCTGGCCACGGTCGTCGTCGATCAGCAGGATGCTGGGCTTCTTGCCGGTGCTGGGGGCCGGTGTCGGTGCGGGGGCCGGTGTCGGTGCGGGGGCCGGTGTTGGTGCGGGCGCCGGGGTGGGTGCAGGCGTGGGAGCCGGAGCGGGCGTGGGGGCCGGTGCCGGGGCAGGCGCAGGCGTCGGCGCAGGAGCCGGGGTGGGCGCAGGAGCAGGAGTGGGCGCCGGGGCAGGCTGCGCGCCCGCGTTCACGCCGAGCTTCCCGAGGGCCGCCGGGAGGTTGATCAGGCCGTACCCGACGTTGTTGTTCTTGCTGCCCGCATTCGAGGCGCTGCCGAACAGCGCGTTCTTGATGGTGTCGATGGTGCTGCCCGGCTTGGCGGACAGCATGACCGCCACCGCGCCCGCCGCGATCGGCGCGGCCTGCGACGTGCCGCTGCGCGAACCGTACCCGCCGCCCGGGTAGCTGGACGTGATGTCCACGCCCGGCGCGACCACGTCCGGCTTCACGAAGGTGCCGGTGTACGCACCCGTCCAGTTGACGGGGCCGCGCGAGCTGAAGGACGCCACGTTGCCGCTCTGGTCCACGGCACCCACGCCGATCACGTCGGGAATGTTGCCGGGGCTGCCGGTGCTGCCCGCGTTCGGTCCGAAGTTCCCGATGGCGAAGACCGGGATGACACCCGCGCGCAGCATGTTCTGCACGGGGTTCACGAACTCCTGGTACGTGCCGGGCAGGCCGAGGCTCATGCTGACGACGTTCGCGCCGTCATTGGTGTCGGCGTTGTTGTCGGGGTCCAGCACCCACTGCATGCCCGCGATGACCTGGGCGAAGGTCCCCTCGGTGTTCGGGAGCACGAGGGCGCTCAGCACCTTCGCGTCCGGCGCGACGCCGACCGTCTTGCCGACCAGCAGGCCCGCCGTGTGCGTGCCGTGCTGCTCGGTGTCGTGCGGGGCGCTGCTGACCTTGTTGCCGTCCCCGTCGAACTCCTGGAAGGCCGCGACCTTGCCCGCCAGTTCAGGGCTGTTCGCGTCGATGCCGGTGTCGAGGTGCCCGATGCGGATGCCCTGCCCACGGAAGCCCGCAGCCCACGCCTGCGGCGCCCCGATCTTCTGCAGGTGCCACGGCGTCCCGGCGGGCGCACTGGCGGCACTGAGCGCCACGGCGCGCGGGACCTTCACCTTGAAGTTCTCGAAGATCTCATCCACGATCGGCAGGGTGGACAGCGCGTACGCCTGACCGGGCGTCATCTTGAGGTACACAGACTGGTCGAGCCACAGCTCCGCGCCGGACTGCTTCAGAGCGGCGTTCACGAAGCCCGCGGACGGCCCGAGCTTCGCGATGGCGCCCTGCAGCTGCGTGCGGAGCGCCTTGAAGGTCGCGCGGCCCGCGCCGGTGTCCGGCACACGGAAGCGGACGATGACGCCCACCGGGGTGTTCACGTTGCGTTTGGCGAGGTCAAGGAGGGTGGGCGAGACGCGGCCCGCGTCGGCGGTCCCGTGTCCGACCAGTCCGGCCGTCAGGGCCAGTCCAAGGAAAGCGGTGGCTGTTTTTCTCATGCTGGCAGCCTATCTCCGGCGACGTGACGCGCCCTGAGCTTCAGCTGAGGAAAGCTTTAGAGCGAATCAGGGCCCGGTCAGCTTGCCGCGCGGGCGGCGAGGTCAGAACAGTTCGTCGAGCAGCGCGTAGTACTGCAGGCGCGCCGGGTCCACCAGCGTGCGCCCGTACAGGTCCAGGAAGCGTTCCGCCCATTGCGGCGACAGGTTGCGGCCCAGGCTGCGGTGCGCGAGCGCGAGGTCCGCGTGCCGGTCCGCGATGCCCAGGCGGCCCACGTCGATGAAGCCGCTCAGGTACTCGCCGTCCAGGATCAGGTTCGGGAGGCAGGGGTCGCCGTGCGTGACCACCAGGTCCTCCCGCGCGGGCCGCGTGAGCAGCAGTTCGCGCAGGAGGCTGGCGGGCGTGCGACCCTCGCGTTCCGGGTCGAAGTCCTCCGCGTCCACGAGGCCCGCCTCGACGCGCGCGCGGGCGGCATGCAGGGTGGGCACCAGGGACGCGTTGAAGGGGCAGTCACGGACCGGCAGCGCGTGCAGTTCGCGCAGGGCGCGCGCCAGCAGGCCCGTCACGCGCTCCGGGTGCACCAGCGCGTCCGGGTGGTGCAGCGGCACGCCGCGCAGGCGCTCCATCGCCAGGAACTCCGCGTCCGGCGTCACCTCGTAGCCCAGCACGTCCGGGACGGGCAGGCGGGCGGCCAGCCAGCGCAGGCGCAGCGCTTCGGCCTGCAGGGGCCGCTCCAGGCCCACGCGCGGCACGGCCTTGAGGACGTGACGGGTGCTGCGCCACACGCCCGCGCCGGACTCGCCGTCCGTGACGGCCTCCCAGCGGGCGGCGGGCAGCACGCGGCGCAGCGCGTCGGGCAGGTCGGGGGCACTCACGGCCCCAGTATGCACGACCGTCAGTTCACGCCGCGCGCCCGGCCCTCCCAGAGGGCGTTGCGGAGCACGAACTTCTGGAATTTCCCGCTCGCGGTCTTGGGGAGGTCGTCGAGGTACTCGAAGCGTTTCGGGACCTTGAAGCCCGCCAGGTGACCGCGCACGAACACCGTCAGTTCCTCGGGCGTCACGGCGTGCCCGGCGTGCAGCACCACGAACGCGCACGGCACCTCGCCCCAGCGGTCGTCCGGCATGGCGACCACCACCGCCTCCCGCACCGCCGCGTGCCGGTACAGCACGCCCTCCACCTCGACGCTGCTGATGTTCTCGCCACCGGAGATGATCACGTCCTTGTTGCGGTCGCGGATCTCGATGCGGCCGTCCGGGTGGACGCAGGCCATGTCGCCCGTGTGGAACCACCCGCCCGCGAAGGCCTCGGCGGTCGCGGCGGGGTTCTTGTAGTACCCGAGCATCACGAGGTTGCTCTGCACCACGATCTCGCCCAGCGTCTCCCCGTCGTGCGGGACGGGCCGCATGTCCGGCGTCACGACGTCCACCTCGCCCGCGTTCACCATCTCGTACCCCTGCCGGGCCATCAGCACGGCACGCTCCGCGATGGGGAGCGCCCGCTGCTCGCGCGTCAGTTCCGCGACCGTCACGAGCGGACTCGTCTCGGACAGGCCGTACACCTGCAGCACCTCGAAGCCCAGCGCGTCCATGTCCGCGATGATCCGCGCGTGCGGCGGACTGCCCGCCGTCGCCACACGGACGGGCGGCACGGGCCGCGCCACCGCCGGGTCCGTGATCATGCTCAGCACCGTGGGGGCCGCGCACAGGTGCGTGACGCCGTGCCGCTCGATGGCGGCGTAGATCTCGTCGGCGCGCACGGCGGGCAGCATCACGTTCGCGCTCCCCATGCCCTGCACGGCCCACACGCCGCCCCAGCCGTTCACGTGGAAGTTCGGGAGGGTGTGCAGGTACACGCTGTCCGGCGACAGCTGCAGGTACAGCATCACGCCGATGCCGTCCATGTACGCGTTGCGGTGCGTGAGCATCACGCCCTTCGGGTTGCTGGTCGTGCCGGACGTGAAGTTGATGGTGATGGGCGAGTCCTCGTCCAGATCGAGCGGGAACGGGACCGGGTCGGCGGACGCCTCCAGCAGCCGCGTCTCGAAGGCCGCGCCGCCCTCCCCTGCCCCCATGCCCCACACCCCGAGGCCGGTCGCGGCCGCCACGTCCTGCACGCGGTCCAGCAGGGAAACGTCGCACAGCAGCAGGCGCACGTCCGCGAACTCCAGCTGGAAGCGGTACTCGGCGGGCGTGAGGCGCGTGTTGAGCGGCACGAGGACCGCGCCGAGCCACGGCACGGCCGCGTACGCCAGCAGGCCCTCGTGCGTGTTGGGGGACAGGACCGCCACGTGATCGCCCGGCCGGACGCCCGCGGCGCGCAGCGCGTGCACGAGCCGCCACAGCCGCTCGCCCCACTCGCGGTACGTGAGGCGCAGGTCGCCGTGCAGGATCGCCGGACGGTCCGGGTAGAGCTTCAGGGCGCGACGGACGAAATCCAGCGGCGTGAGCGGCCTCTTCATGCGGACACCTTCATGATCCGGACACCTTCATGGGAACCCCCGTGCGGAAGACTGGCGTTGTGTGCCCCCCATCCTAGCGGGTCGCGGGGGCAGCAACGTGTCCCTGCGGCAGTTCCGGCACGGCCGGTCCGTCAGCGGTGACCGCGCGCCGGGGCGTCGCCGTGCAGCACCTCGCGCTCGACCTTCTTCCAGAACCCGAAGAAGCGCCGCAGCGGCCCCGCGTACCCGGTCAGGCGCTCCGGCTCGTGAATCACGACGCGCACCTCCGGGCAGGCGGCCCGCAGGTCGTCCACGATGCGCGCGAAGTCCGGCGTGAAATTGCGCGTGACGTGCAGTTCCGTCGCCGCGTGCCGCGCCGCGAAGGCCGCCAGTTCCTCCGCCACACCGCCCACCCGCACCTCGGTCAGGCCCGGACGGTGCGCGGCGACGTCCCGGACACCCTGATACATGAACGCCAGGCGCGGGAACGCGACGGGCGTCCCCCGCAGGAACGGCCGGTCGAACACGAACACGGCGGGCGCGTCCGGATGCGCGTGCAGGGCGGGGTCCGTGACGGACAGCCCGTCGCCGTGCATCCACACGACGCGGCCCGTCACGCGCGCCCCCCGAACAGCTGCCCCTCCAGCGTCTCGTAGGGCGCGCGGAAGGGGCACTCGGCCGTGCAGGTGCCGCACCAGCGGCCGGAACTGTACCGGTCGATGTTGTCGCGGTTCATGAAGTACGGCTTGTTGCTGAAGGTGCTCGCCACCCACTGCCACGACAGGGCGTTGTTGGCGATGTCCCCGTCGAGCAGGTGCTCGCGGAACAGGGCGTACCCGGCCCGCCAGTGCACGCCGCGCCAGTGCACGAGGTACGCCGCGAACCACAACCTCTCGTGGTTGTGCATCCAGCCGTCCCGCATGAGGTGCCTCAGCCACGCGTCCACGCACGGCAGGCCCGTCGCGCCGGTCCGCACGTCGTCCGGGAGGTCGGGCGTCCAGCGGGCGGGGTACTTGGGGTCCTCCAGGTTCCCGAGGACACGTGCGCCCTCCTGCCGCAGCACCAGCCGGTAGAATTCCGCCCACGCCAGCTGCCGCAGGAACTCGTCGCGTTCCCGGCCGCGCATGACGCTCCTCGCGTGCGCGGCCACCTCGCGCAGGCCCAGCATGCCGTGCCGCAGGTACATGCTCAGGCGAGACACGTTGCCGTGCAGGAAGTTGCGGTTCGCGTACCCGGCGCCCGTCCAGGCGTGCAGGGCCGCGAGGGCCTCGGTGCGGCCGCCGGGGCGGGCGGGCAGGCGGGCCGGGCCGGTGTACAGGCCCGCGAGGGCCTTGCCGAGCACGTCGGGCAGGCGGTCGTCCGGCAGGTCGGCCGGGAGGGGGGTGCCAGTCATGCGTCCAGCATGGCGGGACGGGGCGCCGCAGACCGTACGAAGACGCGCAGGTGCGGCCCGCCCGGGCGGGTCAGAGGGTGGGGTCGGGGTCACCTTGCGGGCCGTTCCAGCGGCGCGCGTACGTTTCGATGTCGAACTTGCGCTTCAGGCCTGCGGCGTTCATGTAGCGCACCGTGCCGAAGATCGGGCGGCGCGTCCACGGGCGGTCGTGCAGGCCAAAGACCCAGCCGATGCCCGCGTAACTGTTCGGGTCGCGGCCGTCCTGCTCGTAGCGGTCGTTGAGGCGCACGAGCGTCGCGTGCGCCTGCTCGGGGTCCGGCGTCCATTCGAGGACCTTCTTGCCCCAGTACATCCGCAGGTAGTTGTGCATGCGTCCGGTGGCCGTCATCTGGCGCTGTGCGGCGTTCCAGTAAGGGTCGTGCGTGGCGGCGGCCTCCAGTTCGTCAGGGGTGTACAGGTCGCGGCGCTCGTCGTGTCGGTGGTCCTGCAGGGTGCGTCTCGCCCAGTCGGGCACGACCTCGAAGGTGTCGTAGTGCGGGCTGTACCAGCAGAGGTTGAAGCTCAGTTCGCGCCGCACCACGAGTTCCTCCAGGTACGCGTCCACGCCGGGACCGCCGTGGTCCTGCACGGCGAGCGCCACCTGCAGCGCCGACAGCTGCCCGTAATGCAGGTGCGCGGACAGGCCCGACGCGCCGTCCAGGGTGGGGTCGTTGCGGTCGCGGTCGTACCGGTCGAGGCGCGTCAGGAAGTGCCGCAGCTGCGCCTGAGCGGCGACCTCGCCGCCCTCCTCGCGGCCCGGCGGGACGCCCTGCACCCCGAACCGCCGCACGAGGCCCGCCGGGTCCTTCAGGTCGTGCGGGTGGAGCCACTCCAGCTCCGTGGGTCGCGGCACGTCCCGCAGGTGGTGCTGCGGGTCCGGGTCCTCGTACGCCGTCAGGTACTGCGGGAGGGCGCGGTGGATGCGGGGCCGGATGGTGCGCGCCGCGTACTCCTGCTTGACGGACGTGACGCCGACCGGCACGACGAGTTCCGACTCGACCTCCACGAACGGCAGGTCGGCGTGCTGCGCGGCGAGACGCTCGGTCAGCCACGCGCGCCACGCGCGCAGCTGCCGCAGGTAACCGCGTTCCGTGACGATCAGGGCCGCGCCGGGCGCGAGCGCGAGGGCCGCCTCGGCCGGGCCGTGCACGCCGGTCAGGCCCACGAGCAGCGGCACGCCACGCTCCTGCAGGCCCGCGCGCGCGTCGCGGACGCCCTGCAGCAGGTACAGGTAGTGGCGGGCGGTCGCGGCCGGGTACGAGGGCGTCAGGCCGAACACCGCGAGGACCGGCACCTTCAGCCGGTTCGCTTCCTGCACGGCGTACGCGAGCGCCTGGTTGTGCGCAGAACGCACGGCGGACTGCATCCAGTACAGGACGTACTGCCCGGACCTCGGGACGCCGGGACGGAGAACGTGGAGCCGCTCTGGCTGAATCATGCCCGGATGCTAGCCGCCCGCCCGCACCCGGACTGTAGGAATCCATGGGCACGCACCAGCAGGCGGGCGGGGCAACAAAAAAGCGCCCTTTCGGACGCTGATAAGGAAAATATACCCCGGTATGCATCCGGTGTCAAATCATGCACCCGGAAATGCCGGGTGGGGGGTGTGGCATACTCGGCGGAGCGGGGTCAGGGCCCGTCCGCTGGCCGCTCGTGCGGCCAGGGACGCCCGGCCTCGCCGGACCGGCCAGTGGGCGGGTCCGGCAGACCCTCACGGCGGGGCCGGGGACGACCGGGGCGGGCCTGCCTGCGGCCCGCGTCCGCCCCTGTGCCCGTGCCGGGGTCAAGGAGAGCCATGCAGAAACTTCTTCCGGTCCTGACCCTGGCGGTCCTGAGCCACGCGGCCGCCACCACGTACCCCCTCACCCTGACGGACGACCTGGGCCGCAAGGTCACGCTGCGCGCCGAGCCGAAACGCATCGTGAGCGTCCTGCCGAGCAGCACCGAGACGGTGTGCGCGCTGGGCGCGTGCGCGCGGCTGGTGGGCGTGGACGAGTACTCGAACTTCCCGGCGCAGGTGAACGCCCTGCCGAAGGTGGGCGGGCTGTACACGCCGAACATCGAGGCGATGGTGGCGCTCAAGCCGGACCTCGTGATCGTCGGGAAGTCCGGGAAGCTGGCGGACAGCCTGACGGCGGCGGGCGTGCCGGTCCTGGCCCTCAACCCGGAGACGTACGAGGAGGTGTTCAGCAAGACGCTGACGCTGGGCCGCGTGCTGAACCGCGAGGCGGCCGCGAAGAACCTCGTGGTCCAGATGCGGCGCGACATCGCGAAGGTCGAGATCCTGACGCGCAACGCGCCGCACCGGCCGAGCGCGTACTACGAGATCGACCCGACGCCGTACACGGCCGGGCCGAACAGTTTCATCGGGGTGCTGCTCGGGAAGGCAGGCGCGACGAACATCATTCCGGCGAGCCTGGGCGAATTTCCGAAGATCTCGCCGGAACTGGTGGTGCAGGCCAACCCGGAGCTGATGCTGGGCCTGGACGTGGCGACGGCGCGCGCGCGTCCCGGCTGGGCGGGCCTGCGGGCCGTGCGGTCCGGCCGCGTGGTGAGCGTCCCGGCGGGCAGCACGCTGGACGACATCCTGAACCGGCCGGGGCCGCGCCTGCCGCTGGCGCTGGCGGCCCTCGCGAAGATCGTGCATCCGGAACTGTTCCGGTGAGGGGGGGCCGTGCCCGCGCGTGACGCGCTCCGGGTGAACGGGGCGGGCACGGGAAACGGGGCAGGCACAGGACCGGCCGCGCGCACCCTGGCGTGGCGCACGGCGCTGCTCTTGGCGCTGGTGCTGCTGGCGGTGCTGCTGGCCGTGTCGCTCGGCAGCGTGAACGTGCCGCTGCCGGACACGCTGCGCGGCGTGTGGCACGGCCTGCGCGGGCAGACGCTCAGTGGGTCGGACGTGATCGTGTGGCAGTTGCGGTTCCCGCGCGTGGCGCTGGGCCTGCTGGTCGGCGCGAGCCTCGGGCTGTGCGGCGGGGCGTACCAGGGCGTGTTCCGTAACCCGCTCGCGGACCCGTACCTGATGGGCGTGGCGAGCGGCGCGGGCCTGGGCGCGACGCTGGCGGTGGTGGCGGGCTGGCCGAGCGCGGCGGTGCCGCTCGTGGCGCTGGCGGGGTCGCTGCTGAGCGTGACGGTGTCGCTGGCCCTGGCACGCAGCGGGCGTCGCCTGCCGCCCGTGCGGCTCATCCTGAGCGGCGTGGTGGTGGGCAGCATCCTGACGGCGGTCAGCACGTACCTGCTGCTGCTCACGGAGGACCGGGTGCGGCAGGTGTTCAGTTTCACGCTGGGGAACCTCGCGTTCGGCGGGTGGCGGCAGGTGGGGACGGTGCTGCCGTACGCGCTGCTGGGCGGCGGGACGCTGCTGCTGCTGTCGCGCGCCCTGAACATGCTGCAGCTGGGCGACCTGACGGCCCGCAGCCTGGGCCTGCCGGTGGAGCGGCTGCGGCTGATCGTGATCGTGGCGGCGAGCCTGGTGACGGCGGCCGCCGTGAGTTACGCGGGCATCATCGGCTTCGTGGGGCTGGTCACGCCTCACCTCGTGCGGCGCGTGTGGGGCGGGGATCACCGGGTGCTGCTGCCGGTGTCGGCCCTGGCGGGCGGGGGGCTGCTGGTGCTGTCGGACCTGCTGGCCCGCACCCTGACGCGCCCGACGGAGCTGCCGGTGGGCGTCGTGACGACGCTGCTGGGCGGGCCGTTCTTCCTGTACCTGCTGCGGCAGACGCGGGACGACGCGTGACCGCCCCCGCGCCGCACGAGGGGCCGCCGGAGGGGGTGGGCGCGTCGCTGGTCGCGCACGACCTGCACGTCCGGGCGGGCCGGGCGCTGGCGGTGCGCGGCGTGAACGCCGAGTTCCGGCGGGCGGCGTTCACGGCGATCATCGGGCCGAACGGGGCGGGCAAGAGCACGCTGCTGCGCGCCCTGATGGGCCTGGACGCCCCGTCGGACGGCGAGGTGACGCTGGCGGGCCGCCCGCTCGCCCGCTGGGGTCGCCGCGAGCGGGCCGCGCGGCTCTCGTACCTCGCGCAGGGCGAGGCGCTCCCGCCGGGCGCGCGCGTGCGGGACGTGGTGGCGCTCGGGCGGGGCGCGGGGCACTGGCGCTGGGGGCTGCTCCCGCCGCCCGGCGAGGCGGCCGCCGACCGCGACGCGGTACGGGACGCGATGCAGCGCACGGACGTGCTGCCGTTCGCGGAACGCCGGGTGGAGGAACTGTCGGGCGGCGAACGGCAACGCGTGTCGCTGGCGCGCGCGCTGGCGGCCGAACCGCACTTCCTGCTGCTGGACGAACCGACCAACCACCTGGACCTGGGGTACGCGGCCGAACTGCTGAACTACCTGCGGTGCGAGGCGGCGGGCGGGGTGGGCGTGATCGCGGTGCTGCACGACCTGACGCTCGCGTCGCAGGCGGACGCGCTGCTGCTGCTGCACGAGGGGCGGGTGCTGGCGCACGGCGCGCCGCAGGACGTGCTGACGCCCGCGCATCTCCTCACCGCGTACAATCTGAGGGCCGAGGTGCTGAGACACTCGGGACGGCTGATCGTGGTCCCGGACCTGAACGGACGCCCGCACACGACCTGACTCCCTCCCCTCCCCCACCATGACGCCACCTTACTTCCGCACGTCCGCCCACCTGCTCGTCTGCCAGCACACCAACTGCCGGACGCGCGGCTCCGACCTGCTGTACCGCGCCCTGTGGAACGCGCTGGACCGTGAGCGGCTCGCGTACTTCAAGACGGGCGGCAGCGTGCGCCTCACCGAGAGCGGCTGTCTGGGCGCGTGCACGTCCGGGCCGGTGATGTGCGTGTACCGGCAGCGGGACGCGGCGGCAGGTGGGTCCGGGGGGCTGGAGGAGGCGTGGTACGCGGCGACCACGCTGCCGCTCGCGCTGCGGGTGGCGCGCGCCGCGCACGAGGGCACGGACCTGCCCACCGACGGGCGGTACGGCCCGTGACGCCCGTCCGCACCACGGCGGTCCTGACGCCGGACGCGGTGCTGGACGCCGTGAGGCGCAACCCGGTGAACGTCGCCATTCTGGAGCGGCTGCCGGACCTGGGCGCGCCGCAGGCGCAGCTGGTGGCGGGCTGCGTGTTCGGCGCGGTCTGGAACGCGCAGGCCGGGCTGGACGCGACGGCGCACGTGCGCGACTACGACGTGTTCTACTTCGATCCCGATACGGGGTACGGCGCGGAGGACGAGGTGATCCGGCGGGCCGGGCAGCTGTTCGCGGACCTGGGCGTGACGGTCGAGGTGCGCAATCAGGCGCGCGTGCACCTGTGGTTCGAGTCGAGGTTCGGGCAGACGCGGCCCGCCATCGGGAGCGTGCGTGAGGGCATCGATCAGTTCCTGGTGCGCTGCACGTGCCTGGGCGTGGACGCGGCGGGCACCCTGTACGCCCCGTACGGCCTGCAGGAACTGGCGGCGGGCGTGCTGCGCCCCAACCCGCTGAACGCCGACGACGGCACGCTGTACCGCGCCAAGGTGGACAGTTACCGGGCGCGGTGGCCGTGGCTGCGGGACGACGCGGGCGGCCCGCCCGGCCCGCTGACCGGCCCACCGCACGCCTGATCGGGGCGGGGCTCGCCGGGGGGGCGGGGGCAGGTGGGGGTTGCCGTTTGCGATTGTTCCGCCCGGGCGGGGCGTGCTGTAATGCTCGGGTCCCGCCGTATTGGCGTGCCCTACCGTGACCCTGCTGACACAACAGTGTTCCTGCACCCTGACCCGCAGGCACCATATCTGGTACGGTTCTGCAAGGTTGGTACCAGATGTGGATCCTGAAGCTGGATTCAGAATCGGGAACGTGTTACATTTGGACCATCAGTTCAGCCGCCGCCCACAGGGGCGGTCTCCCACCCGTGCGCCGCTGCAGAGCGGCGTGAGCCTTTTCGTGCCGAGCACCACAGGAGCGCCATGACCACCCCCACCGTCCAGAACAGCACCCTCGCCAACTTCGACGAGAACGCCCACCACATCGCCCGGCGCCAGTACTTCCAGCCGGGCGACGCGGACCTGAGCAGCCTGTTCCGGCGCGTGGCCGACTGGGTCGCCATGGCCGAAGCGCCCGAGGTGCGCCTCGGCTGGGCGCAGCAGTACTACGACCTGATGGCCGGCAAGAAATTCTGCCCCGGCGGGCGCGTCATGGCCGGCGCGGGCACCCAGCACGGCAACGTCCTGAACTGCTTCGTGCAGGGCGCCACCGAGCACGACCCCAGCACCTTCGAAGGCGTGATGGAAGTCGCGAAGAAACTCGCGCTCGTCACCAAGGTCGGCGGCGGCAACGGCGTGAACCTCGACGTGTACACCCCCCGCAGCGCAGGGAGCCGCCCCGACGCGGGCGTGCGCGGCTGGGCGTACATGAGCGCCACGCACGCCGACGTGGAGGACTTCATCGAAGGCATGATGCGTCCCCCCACCCAGCCGGACGGCGACAAGCAGCCCGTCACGGTCCGCAACTGGACGCGCGTCGTGTACGGCCAGGGCCTGAAGCCCGAACTCGTCACGCTCGCCCGCCAGAACGGCGTCGCCATCGTCCGCACCCTCCCCGAAGGCGTGCAGACCGTGCAGGACGACATGGGCGGCATCGTGGACGCCGCCCGTCAGGTCGCCGAGAACGCCAAGCTCGGCCTGGAGCCCCGCATCGACCTGTCCGGCATGCGTCCCGAAGGTGCGCCCATCAAGGGTTCCGGCGGCACCTCCTCCGGCCCCGTCAGCTTCCTGATGGAGATCTTCGACAACTTCCTGGAGTGGGCGAACCTCGGCGCGGAAACGAGCGGCCCCGTCAACACCCTGCGCTTCGTGTACTCGCCCGTGCTGCGCGTCGTGCGTCAGGGTGGCACGCGGCGCGGCGCGGGCATGGCGACCATCAGCGTCGACCACCCCGACGTGCTCGACTTCCTGACCGCCAAGGACCTCGACCGCGAAGCGCAGGAAGGCGACATCAGCACCTTCAACATCAGCATCCTGATCACGCAGGCCTTCTGGGACACCCTGCAGCAGGGCGGCCTGTGGCCCATCCGGGCGCAGGAAGTGCAGAGCAAGTACCACCTCGTCCAGCAGGACGGCGCGTACACCGGCACGTGGCCCACCCTCCCCGACCGGGACAGCGACGGCGCGCGCGGCGTGCCCGTGTACGACCACCAGGGCACGCACGCCATTCCTGCAGGCTGGATCTGGCGCGAGATCGCGCAGCACGCCTGGAGCACCGGCGAGCCCGGCCTGATCTTCAGTGACCGCGTCAACGAGTACAGCGCCCTCAAGAACCTCGGGGAGCGCTACCAGATCCGCAGCACCAACCCCTGCGGCGAGATCCCGCTCACGGTCGGCGAGCCCTGCGACCTGGGCGCCATCAACCTCGCCGCGTACGTCCAGAACGGCCAGTTCGACGAGAAGGCCTTCCGCGCCGACGTGCGCACCTGCGTTCGCTTCCTGGACGACGTGCTCGACGTGAACGTCTTCGCCCTCGAAGACAACCGCGTCGCCAGCCAGGACCTGCGCCGCCTGGGCCTGGGCGTCATGGGCCTCGCCGACGCCCTCATCAAGATGGGTCTGCGCTACGACAGCGACGCCGGACGCCGCACCATCTACACCATCATGAGCGCCCTGCGCGAGGAAGCCGTCGCGCAGAGCGAAACGCTCGGCCAGGAGCGCGGCGTGTACCCCGTGTACGACCGCCACCCCGGCAAGATGCCGCACGCCCCGCGCCGCAACGTCGCCGTGCTCACCGTCGCGCCCACCGGCACGACCAGCATGCTGATGGGCGTCTCCAGCGGCATCGAGCCCGTCTTCAGCCCCTTCATCTGGCGCAAGATCGGCAGCGAGTACCGCGCGCTCCTCGCGCCGCTGTTCGTGGAACTGCTCGAAACGTACCCCGCGCCGCAGGGCATGCAGCAGAACGGCAACTGGGACTGGGACAAGGTCACCGAGGCCGTCAGCGAGAACCACGGCTCGGTCGTCGGCCTGGACTTCATTCCGCAGGCGCTGCAGCAGGTGTTCGTGTGCGCGCACGACATCGCGCCGCTCGACCACGTCCGCATGCAGGGCGTCGTGCAGTGCGCCTTCGACGCCGAAGGGTACGCCGCGAACAGCCTCAGCAAGACCATCAACCTCCCCAACACCGCCACCGTGCAGGAGATCGAGGACGCGTACAGCGAAGCGTACCGGACCGGCTGCAAAGGCATCACCGTGTACCGCGACGGCTCCCGTCAGTTCCAGGTGCTCAGCACCAGCAAGAAGAAAGAGAAGAAAGCAGAACGCACCGAAGCCGACACCACCGACGCCCCCCAGCCCGCCACGGCGCCCGCCGCCGAAGTGATGGGCGAAGCCCCCACCCCCGTTCAGGTCACCGTGCAGGCCGCCGCGCCCGCCGCGCAGCCCAGCACCACCCAGCCGCAGGCCGCCCGGCCCGGCAAGCCCGTGTACGAACGTCCGGCCCGCCTCCAGGGAGTGACCGACATGGTCAAACTGACCGACCCCACCAGCGGTCACCGCCGCAGCTTCCTCGTCACCGTCAACCACCTGCAGGGCAAGCCCGTCGAGGTGATGGTCATCAGCGGCCGTGCCGGAGACGAAGCCAACGCCGACAGCGAAGCGCTCGGCCGCGTCGTCAGCATCGCCCTGCAGCACGGCGTGCCCGCTCAGGCCATCATCAAGACCCTGCGCGGCCTGAACGGCGGCCTGTACGGCAGCTACAACGGCCGCCTCGTCGGCAGCAAGGCCGACCTGATCGCCGTGGCGCTCGAAACGTTCGCCAGCGATCCCCTGGGCCAGACGCTGCCCGTCATGGCGGGCGGCAGCGACGACACCGCGCCCGCCGCGCACGGCGTGAGCGTGGACGGCATGGCCGGCGAGAAGTGCCCCGTCTGCGACGAGAAGGCCGTGATCCGCGAGGAAGGCTGCCTCAAGTGCCGCGCCTGCGGCTACAGCAAGTGCGGCTGAACAAGGGCAGGTGAAGTAGGCCGCGCCGCCCGCAACGGATTCAGAGAGGGGAGCTTCGGCTCCTCTCTTTCTGTTGATGGTGTGCGGCGCGTGAAGGTTCTCACCCCCCCGGAGTGTGACGGTGCTTATGATGTCGGGGTGAGCCTTCCTGTGTGCCGTGCTGCCCTGCGTTCGGCGTGGGTGCTGTTGTCGTTCGTGGTGGGGCCCTGCGCGGTGGCGGCGCCTTACACCGTGCGGAGCGGGGATACGCTCTACTCGGTCGCGCAGCGGTTCGGGACGGACCCTCAGACGCTGCGGGACCGGAATCTGCTGTCGTCACCGACGCTGGCAGTGGGGCAGGTGCTGCAGGTACCGGACGCGCCTGCGCCCATCCCCGCTCCGGCGCGGCAGGCGGCCCGTGCGGGCGCGGTGAGCACCACGCGGGCGCTCCCGTCCGGGTTGCCGGTGGTGACGCCCGGCACGATTCGCGGGCCGGTCGCGTGGAAGGTGACGCCGCAGCCGACCGTGGCGGGCTTCATCGGGTACCTGCCGAGCATCGCGACGACGGCGTTCGGGAACGCGTTGCCGGTCCGGACGTACCTGGAGGGGCTGGCTTTCGACTTCCAGACGTACAACAACTGCGGGCCGAGTGCGCTGTCGGCGGTGCTGGGCTTCTACAAGGCGCAGGTGGGGCAGGACGCGATCCGGCGGGCGACGCGGGAAGGGAACGGGTACATGCGCGTGTCGGCCATCGCGCCGGAGCTGCGGAAGTTCGGGCTGCGGACCGTCACGATCCGGAACGGGCGGCTGGATCAGGTGAAGCGGCTGCTGTCGCTGGGCATTCCGGTGATCGTGCTGCAGTGGTTCGACCGTCCGGGGCACATCGCGCACTTCCGGGTGGTGCGCGGGTACGACGATCAGGCGGGGCTGGTGTGGGTGAGTGACAGCATGGTGGGGCCGGTGTCGTACCTGAACTACGCGAGTTTCGATGCACTGTGGAACACGCAGGGGCGGCAGATGTTCCCGGTGTACCCGGACGGGTTCGACGGGGCGGTGCGGGCGCTGCTGTAGGGCGGGTGCGGGTCGCGCTTGCCTGCGGGCGCGGGGTGGGTGCAGACTGCTCGGGTGCCTGCCCGCCTGCTGCCGCTGCTGACTGACGTGCCCGTTTCCGGTGAGCGCCTCGCGCGGACGCTGGGGGTGGGGCGGGTGAGCGTGAATTCGTTCGCGCGGGCGCTGCAGGAGGAGGGCTTCCCGGTGGTGGTGTCGCGGCGCGGTTACGCGCTGGAGGCGGGCTCGCCCGCGCCGTCGCTGCTGGACCTGGGTGGGCGGCCGTACCGGTACGTGGGCACGACGGGCAGCACGCAGGACGACGTGCGCGCGTGGGCGGCCGACGCGCAGGACCCGGCCGTGCCGGGCGCGGTGGTGCTGGCGGAACGGCAGACGAGCGGGCGTGGGCGGCGCGGCCGGGTGTGGGAGGGGCCGGGCGAGGCGGCGGGCCGGAACCTGACGTTCAGCATGCTGCTGCCCGCACCGGTGGACGTGGCGCGGCTGGCGCTGCTGCCGCTGGCGGCGGGCGTGGCGCTCGCGCGGACGACGCAGGCGCTGGCGGGCGTGGGGGGCCTGAAGTGGCCGAACGACCTGCTGGACCCGCGTGGCCGGAAGCTGGCGGGCATTCTGCTGGAGGCGGACGTGCGCGGTGAGGACGTGACGCGGGCGGTGCTGGGCATCGGGTTGAACGTGGGGTCGGCGCCCGTGACGACGCAGGCGGGCGGGAGTGCGTGCCTGCAGGAGTTCGCGCCGGACGTGCGGCGCAGCGACGTGCTGACGGTGCTGCTGCCCGCGCTGGACCGCTGGCTGGCCGCGCCCGGCGAGGCCATTCTGGAGGCTTGGCGGGCGGCGTCCGTGACGCTGGGGCAGCCGGTGACGGTGAGCACGGCGGGCGGCGTGCTGAGTGGCGTGGCGCGGGAGCTCGCGCCGGACGGGGCACTGGTGGTGGTGGCCGGGGACGGTTCGGTGCACCGGGTGACGGCGGGGGACGTGCAGCTGGTGGGTCGGCTGCAGTAGGGGCGTGCGCCCTCCGGGCCGCCCTGGTGCGGGCGCTGCTGGAAGCTGCATTTGTCGTTCCACGGGTCGGAATGTGCGGGCGTGGGCGCGCTACACTCTGGGCCTTCCGGGTTCACGGTACACGGGCGCGGCCGGTCCGCAGACCCGCCGAGTTATCCACAAGGTTATCCACAGGCACTGTGGATAAGGGACACCCGTCCCGCCGGGGGCGGAACCGTGCATACGCTTCAATCGTCGTCTGGGCGGGCGTTCAGGTGCAGCTCAGGAATGCGCCGTACCCCTGCGGAAGTTATCCACAGGCTCACGTTTCACTGTGGATAACTCACCCCGCAGGTCCGGCAGCGGCCAATCACGGCGACCCGCTCTCCGCCTGCAGGGCCCGGTGCGCCTCACGCGCCGCCCGCACGAAGGCCCGCACCTGCTCCGGGTCCTTCACGCCGGGCGACGCCTCCAGGCGACTCACGGCGTCCACCGCAGCGGGGCGCAGCACCCGCACCGCCTCGGCCACGTTCAGCGGCCCCAGCCCCCCCGCCAGCCACGCTCCGGCCGGGAAGTCCGCCCGCAGGGCAGCCCAGTCGAGCGCCTCCCCGCTGCCGGGGTTCGGGGCGTCCAGCATCAGGGTCACAGGACCCTCTGGCGTCGTGCCCTGTCCGGCCAGCTCCGCCGGACGCAGCACACGCAGAACGGGATGGTAGCAGGCCAGCGCGCCCAGGTAAAGACTTGACACCTCGCCGTGAATCTGCACGGCCGACAGACGCGCCGTTTCCGCCGTTCGCAGCACCTCGTCGAGCGGCTGGTTCATGAACACCCCGACGCGCGCCACGCCCGCCCCGACCGACAGGCTGATGCGCCGCGCCGCCTGCACGTCCACCCGCCGCCGACTGCCCGGCGCGAAGATCAGCCCGATGGCGTCCGCGCCCGCCTCGGCGCTCAGCAGGGCGTCGTGCACGCTGGTCGTGCCGCACACCTTCACCAGCAGGCGCTCCGGCACGCCCCTCCCCTCCCCCGCCGCGCCGCGCGTCACCCGGCCTCCCCGAACGCGGCACGCAGGTCCAGCACGAACACCTGAAAGCTCAGGCTGGGGCTCGCGTACACCTCCAGCGCCGACAGCAGCCGCTCCAGCGCCGTGTCGGCCGCGGCGCGCACGGCGGGCATCTCCGAGCGCCACACGTACCGCAGCGCCTGCGGATGCCACTCGGTGTCGAAGCGCTTCTCGGTCGCCTCGGCGGCCTCCAGCGCCCCCATCAGCGGACCGCGCAGGGCCAGCGTCAGGGTGCGCGCGTCCTCCAGCGCCCCGGTGACGCGCTCGGCGTCCCGCAGCACGCCCGGACGGCCCGCCGCGAGTTCCAGCAGGTCCGGCGGCCACCCGCCCGGCCCGCCCAGAGCACGCAGGTCGCCGTCCGGCACGGGCTGCACCGTGAGGCGCGCCGTGCGGCTCACGATGGTCGGCATGACGAGGCCCACGTCCTCCGCCAGGAACAGGAACAGCGCGTTGTGCGGCGGTTCCTCCACCAGTTTCAGCAGGGCGTTCGCCGCCTGCTCGTTCAGGAATTCCGCGCCGTCCACGATCACGACCCGGCGACGGTACGTGGGCCGCAGCTCCAGGAACTGGTACACGTGCTGCTCGTAATCGCGGCCCTCGTCGCGCGCCTCCACGATCGCCCCCACCGGAATGATCCTGCGGCGCGCGGCCTTGCCGGTCGAGGTGGTCGTGCGGGGCGACACCACCAGCAGGTCCGGGTGCGCGCCCGGCTGCGTCTCGCTGAGCGCCACGGCCCGGCACGACGCGCACTCCCCGCACGCCTCGCCCGTCAGGCCGTCCAGGGTGGGGCCGGGCTGCAGGCAGTTCTGCAGGGCCGTGATCTCCAGTGCCAGCGC
This sequence comes from Deinococcus aquiradiocola, assembly GCF_014646915.1. Lineage (NCBI taxonomy): Bacteria > Thermotogati > Deinococcota > Deinococci > Deinococcales > Deinococcaceae > Deinococcus > Deinococcus aquiradiocola. The sequence continues at coordinate 19,348 of NZ_BMOE01000021.1, forward strand.
CCGCTTGCCGACGCGGGACGGGCCGGACAGCAGCAGCGCGTGCCCCGCGTACCGCCGCGCCTGCACCAGCAGCGCCGGATGCAGGGACGCGGGCAGGCGCGTCACGGTCATCCGGCCTCCGACCGGATTCCGCAGCGTGTGCGGGGCCCCGTCCGGGTGGCACGAGCGGGCAGCACACGCGTTCCGTTCATTTCCCGATGCTCAGGCGGGCGGCCAGCACTTCCGGCAGGCCCGCCTCCAGAATCTGCGCCTGCGTCTGCGCGATGTCGTACGACACGCGGTACACCTGGAAGTTGTTGCGGGCCGTGTCGAAGATCGCGTAGCTCGCCTGCGGGTTCCCGTCGCGCGGCTGCCCGACCGAGCCGGGGTTCAGGATCACGCGCGCGGACGGCGGCACCATGTAACTCCCGCCGTCCTGGAACGCCTGGTACTTGATCCACTCGCCGACCGGGGCGTTCAGGGTCGCGTACACGCCCGGAATGTGCGTGTGCCCCACGAACCCCAGGCGGCCCAGCCAGTTCGCGAAGATGTCGCGGGCCGCCGTGACCGAATCGCTGTAATCGTCGAGGCTAGTGGGCGTCCCGTGCCGGTAGCGTGCGCCCACCTGCGGGTCGTCGATGCCGTCCACCCACTGGTGCAGTTCGGCGACGTCGCGCTTGCTGAGCAGGTTCCGCTGCCACTCCAGCGCCTGCGTCACGATGCCGTCGCTGCGCGCGTCGCTGCTGTGAATGAGGCGCAGCATCAGGTCCTCGTGATTCCCGAGGATGCAGGTGGCGTCCAGGTCGCGCAGCGTGTCCAGCACCTCGCGCGGCCTCGGGCCGTACCCGAGCGCGTCGCCGAGCGAGATCACCCGGTCGAACTTCCGCGTCCAGGCGTCCTTCATGACGGCCTGGAGGGCCACGCCGTTGGCGTGAATGTCGGACAGCAGCAGCAGACGCACGGCTGACATGATAGCGGCGGGCGCCGGAATTACCACCGGGCGCCCGTCCCGCCGATCTACACTGGACCCATGCGACTCGTGAACGTCTGGAGTGACCTGTACGGCAGCACCCTCGGCCTGTACGCCGGACGGGCGGGCGGGCACCGCTGGCTGGTGGCCTCCCCCCCGGAACTCGCGGGCGACCTCGCGGCGCACCTGGAGGCCCTGGACGGCAAGGGCGAGACGACGCTCCTCGTGCACGCGGGCCTCACGCCACTGCGGGCGGCCCTGGAAGCGCAGCTCGACCCGGTCCTGGGCCGCCCGCTGAGCGGCGTGGTGGTCGTGGCGGGCGCGTCGCTGGCAGGCGGCCCGGCCATGACGGTCACGGAGGGCACAGTAGACGGCGCGGACGGCCTGACGTGGCTGGAAGGCGGCCAGTTCCCCGCGTGGCAGGACGCGCTCGGCGCGCCCGGCGAGGAGGGCGAGAACGCGGCGGCCAGCGTGTGCGCGGCGCTCGGCGTGCCGGTCCGCGTGTGCAGCGCGCAGGACCTACCGGACGTGCTGCGCGGGTGGTGGACGGTCACGCCGCACGCCTTCGTCCCGGGCGGCTGAACGCCCGGAGCTCAGCTGGGTCCGGTCTCATCCCAGATTGAGCTGAACTCTCGGAGTTCAGCCGAGCGAAGCGGGCACCAACAACTCCAGTTTTGAGGAGATGCACGGGATGCCGATGCTGTTTCCGGCATCCCTGGAATCGGATCAAGACCGTCCTACTCAGGTTTGACGCGGTCGAGGGTCCACAGGGCCGTGCCGAGCGCCGCGCCGTAGAAGACGTGCGCGCCCAGGCGGTTCAGGTGCCCGCTCGCGGGGCTGGACTTCGGGCCGTCCTGCAGGCCCAGAAGCGGCACGAGCGTCTCGTCGTTCAGGGCCCACAGGGCCGCGCCGAACGCCGCGCCCGTCAGGACGTTTGCGCCGGGCCGCCCGGAGTGCCGCGTGGTGAGCAGTCCGAAGGCCGCGCCGCTCAGGATGCCGAACCCCCAGTGGACGGCCTCGCTGAGCGCCGTGCGCGTGCCCTTTTCGGGCGTGCGGCCCGTGACGGTCGTGTACGCGATGCGGCCCATGGCGGCCGTGCTGGACTCCCCGGGTTCGTGCGTCTGCCCGAACGGCGAGATGACGTTCACGTCCGCTTTCGGGCCGCTGTCCTTCTCGCCGCCGTCGCCGTCCTCGCTGGGGGGCGTGAGGAGCGGCGCGACGCGCACCCAGTACTGTCCCATGGCGAGCACGCCTGCCACGCCTGCCACGAGGCCCAGCAGCGTCCCACGGTAGGGATTCGGTTGCGGTTCACGGCGCAGGAAGCTGAACATGCTTCAGGCTAAGCGGGCGGACCGCGCGCACCATGAGAAGACGTTGACCGATCCCAGACGCGGCACAGCGAGGACGGCGACGGCCCTACGCGGCCGGGAAGTCCTGCGAGAACACCGGCGGAACGGGCGGTTCACGCCGGACGCGCACGGCGAGTCGCGTGCCGACCCACGCGGCCAGCAGCGTGAAGAGCCACGGCACGATGCCGACCTCGTGCCCCGGCACGAACGCCCGGTGCACCTGATCCACGGCGGACGCCCACGCGGCCAGCGCCAGGCCGGACGCCCGCCCGCCCGTCCAGCGGGCCAGCAGCGCTCCCAGCAGCAGGTACAGGGCCACGTCCGCCAGCGTGCCCAGCGGGGCGGGCAGGATCACACCGCCCGTGGCGTACAGCCACGCGCCCGCCAGGGCCAGGATGGCCAGCAGGCCGCGCATCAGTGCGGGTGCTCCACCAGTTCGATCAGGGTGCCGCCGCCCCACTTCGGGTGCAGGAACGCCACGCGGCTCCCCGCCCGGCCGGGACGCGGCTCGGTGTTCAGGAACCGCGCGCCGAGCGCGGACAGGCGCGCGATCTCCGCCTCCAGGTGGGTCACGCGGAACGCGACGTGGTGCAGGCCCGGCCCGCGCTTCTGCAGGAACGCCGCGACGGGACTGGCGTCGTCCTGCGGTTCGAGCAGCTCGACGAGGGTGTCGCCCAGCACGAAGGCCCGCACGCGCACGCCCTGCGACGCGACGAGTTCGTCTTCCCCGTCGGTCGGCAGGCCCAGCGCCCGGTACGGGACGCTGCCCTCGTCCAGCGAGGGCGTCACGATGGCGATGTGGTCGACCCGCGTCAGACCCGGCGGGGGGGTGGGAGGATTCGCGGTCATGCCGTCAGCGTAGCGCGCCCCGCCGCGCGGCACGACCGGTCACGCGGCCGGAGTGCGGTTCAGTTGCCGGTGAGCCACGTCGCGGCGCGCGCATCGTTCAGGCCGGTGGCGACGTCCGTGGCCTTCCACGTGCCCTGACTGAGGCCCAGCACCGTGTCGAGCTGCGTCAGGGTCGTGCCGGTCAGGGCGTACGCGTTCCCGTCCGGCGCGAACGTCACATCGCGCAGGTCGGTGAAGTAACTCGCGACGCCGCTCGTCGTGCCGTTCCAGACGGTGAGCGCCTGGTTGCCCGTCCCGCTCAGCCACGCGGCCAGCAGGCGGTCCGAGCCGTACAGGCGGGTGGGCACGCCGTTCAGGACGGTGCTCTGCGAGAGGCTGCCGTCCGTCAGGCTCACCTGGCGAACCCCGGTGTTCGTGGCGGCGTACAGGCTGCTGCCGCGCATGGCGAGGTCGTACACGGTGGCCGACAGCGGCGGGTTCGTCACGATCTTCACGCCGTCCTGATCGGCGCGCAGCAGTTCGCTCCCGCCGCCCGTCGCGGGCCGTGCCAGCCACACGGCCTGATCGGTCGTGACGGCGAAGCGGCTGAGGTCGGGCGTGCTTGGGCTGGGTGGCGAGAGGGTCGCCACGAAGGCCAGCGAGCCGTCGGAACGGTACATCACCAGCGACTGCGCCGCGCCGGACCCGCAGTCCGACAGGGCCGCCACCCGGTCGCGGGCGGGACTGGCGCGCAGGCGCACGTAGCAGGGCGTGATGCCGGTCGGCGCGGTGAGCGTCCGGACGCTCCCGAGCGCCGCGTCGCGCAGTTCGACGTGGTCCGTGAATGCCACCACGAGCTGCGACCCGCCCGGCAGGACCTCGGCGTCCACCGCCCCGGTCGTGCTCACGCGCGGGCCGGTCGCCGTGCCGGGCGTCACGACGCGGAGTTCCGTGCCGCCCGCGTTGACGAGGGCGACGCTGGTGGTGGACTGCGGTTCGGTCGTGCCGGTGCACGCGGCGAGCAGCAGCGGCGCGAGCAGCAGGGGCAGGTGGCGCAGGCGCGGGAACGGGGTCTTCATGGTCACTCCTGGGGTGGGGGCGGGGGGCCGGTTTCCTCCAGCATGCCGCAGGTGCATGGGAGTGTGTTCAGAAGCGGCAGGCGGGCCGGGGGGACAGGGCGGGCCGGGGGGACAGGGCAGGCCAGGGGAACAGGGCAGGACGGGAGGACAATGCGGGCAGGGAACTTCCGGACCGTTCACGGCATCCAACAGACAGGGGCCGGGAAGGGACGGCCCCCACCCCCGCATGAACGACCTCACGGACACGCAACTCATCGCGCTGGCAGCCCGCCAGGACGCGGCGTTCGAGGTGCTCGTGCGTCGGCACGCGCCGCGCGTGCACGCCCTCGCGAGCCACATGGTGGGGGCGGGCAGTGCCGACGACGTGGTGCAGGAGGTGTTCCTGAGCGTGCACCGTCACCTGAGGTCCTTCCGGGGAGACGCACAGTTCACGACGTGGCTGCACCGCGTCGCCCTGAACGCCTGTTACGGCCTGCTGCGCAGACGGCAGCCGGACGCGCTGTCGGACGTGCCGGAACCGTCCAGTCCGCTCGACCCGGTCGGGACAAGTGAGACGCTGCAGCTGCGCGAGCGGCTCGCGTGGGCGCTGGCGCAGCTGCCGCACGATCAGCGCGAGGCGGTGACGCTGCGGGAACTGTCGGGCCTGGAGTATGCCGCCATCGCGGAGATCACGGGGGTGGAGGTGGGGACCGTGAAGTCCCGCATCGCGCGGGGCCGCAGTGCCCTGCGGGACCTGCTGAGCGCGCGGGGCGTGACGGTGGGCAGCACGTGAGCCCTCCCCCGCCGCCCTGCCCGGACCGCACACCGCCCGCCCACCCGGACCGTCAGAGGAGAACGAAGTGAACGAAGACCTGCACCACCTGCCCGCCGAAGCCCGGCGTGGCGACGACACGGAACTGGACGACTTGGACACGCTGTTCGCGGCGGCCCGGACGTACACGCCCGCCGATCTGGGGGCCGCCGACCGCTTCCTGACGGCCCGCCGGGCACGGGGGCGACAGAGGCGGGTGTGGGCGAGCGCCGTGCTGGGCCTCGCGGCCGCGCTGGGCGGCCTGACGCTGCTGCGGCCCGCACCGGCCCTCCCGGCGAGCGCCGCGTACTCCGTGTACCACTCGGCGCTGGGGGAGGGCTGGTGAGCGCCCTGACGCCGTCCGTTCCCGCGCGCCGGGCCGCGCGTGCGGCGTGGCTGGCCGTGCTGGTCCTGCTGGCGGGCGCGCCCGCGCTTGCCGCCGCGCCCGCCAGTGTCCCACCGGCTGTGTCACCCTCCTCCGCCGCACCTCCCACCGTCACACCCGCCCCGGCCGCCACGCCCACCGAGGCGCTCCTGAGCGCCCTGCGCCGCGCCCGGCAGGCCGAGGTGCGCGGCGCGGCCGTGCTGGAACTGGTGTTTCCGCCGGGCGGCACACCCACCCGCCGCGCGGCCGCCCTGCCGCACCTGAGCGCCGTGCCGGGCCTCGTGCGCCGCAACTACACCGTCACCGTCACGCCCGGCACCGTCGCGGGCCGCGCCGCGTGGCGGTACGCGCTCACGCCCACCAACCCGCTCGCGGCCCGCTGGACCGTCTGGGTGGACCGCCGCTGGAACCTGCCGCTCGCGTACCAGGAACGCATGCCGGACGGCCGCCTCGCCCGGCGCGCCGAACTGCTCGGCGTGACCGGCCAGCCCGCCACGCTCCCCGCCGCCCTGCCTGCCCCGGCCGTCCCGGCGGGCCTGCGCCGCGCCCTGCTGGCGGGCCTGCCGGGCCTGAAGCTGCCGGACGGCTTCGAGCCGCTCAGCGTCCGCACGGCCGACACCGGCGACACCGAAGTTCTCCTCGGGGACGGACTGAACGTGCTGGCGCTCGTCGTGTCGCGCCGCAGCGTGCAGCCCGCGAGCGGCGTCGCCGTCCGGCGGATCGGCCCGCAGTCCGTGTGGCTGGTCGGGAACCTGCCGCAGTCGGCCCTGCAGGACGCGCTGAGCGGCGTGCGGCGCGTGAACGCGCAGGCCGTGCAGGCCCTCCCGGGAACTTCCGGCCCTCCGGCCGCATCTGATCAGTAGACGCGACCCCACCCCACCGTCCGCCCCCCGAGGAGACCCATGCCGCTGACCCCCACCCCCATCCGTACCCTGTCCCAGGAGGACGCCGCCCACCTGCTGCGCCGCACGAGTTTCGGCGCGACCCCCACCGAGATCCAGGCCCTGACCGGACGGACGCCCGCCGAGGCCGCCGAGCGCCTCCTGACCTTCCCGCAGACGCTCGAACAGAGCCGCTTCGATCCCCTGAGCGCCGTGACGGCCGGCGCGGCCGTGAAGCTCGTGCAGGGCCAGTGGATGTGGGAGATGCTGTACACCCCGCACCCGCTGCGCGAACGGCTCACTCTGATGTGGAGCAACCACTTCGTGGTCGGCGTGGACAAGGTCCGGAACGCGCCCGCCCTGCAGGAGTACCTGCGGCTGCTGCGCGCGCACGCGACCGGCACCTTCAGCGACTTCGCGGTCGAGGTGGCGCGCACGCCCGCCATGCTGCACTACCTCGACAACGACCAGAACCGCAAAGGCAAACCGAACGAGAACTTCAGCCGCGAACTGCTGGAACTGTTCACCGCCGGGATCGGCATGCCCGGCCAGCCGAACTACACCGAGAAGGACGTGACCGAGGGCGCGCGCGGCCTGACCGGCTGGACCTTCCAGGGCGGCCGGAACGTCAAGACCGCCTTCGCGGAGACGCCCGTCTTCATGGCCGTGCCCCGCAACCACGACGACGGCCGCAAGACGTACCTCGGCAAAACCGGCACCTTCACGCCCGAGGACATCGTGCGCCTCGCGGCCGCGCACCCCGCCACGCCCGCCCGCGTCGCCGGGAAGCTGTGGGCGACCTTCGTGAGCAGCACGCCGGACCCGGCCGGTACCGCCGCCCTCGCCGACACCTTCCAGGCGAGCGGCGGTGACCTGCGCGTGACGATGCAGGCCCTGCTGACCTCCGACGCCTTCTACGTGGCGCGGCAGCGCGGGAGTCTTTTCCGCAGCCCCGTCGAGTACGTGGTGGGCGCGCTGCGCGCCATGGGCCGCCCCGCGCTCGACGAGAAGACCGTGCTGGGCCTCGTGTCGAGCAGCGCCCGCATGGGACAGGAGCTGCTGCACCCGCCCACCGTGAAGGGCTGGGACGGCGGGCGCGAATGGATCAACGACTCCTCGCTGCTGCTGCGCATGCAGACCGCGGCGGCCCTCACGCTCGGCAAGAACGCCCCCGCGCCCACCGCGCCGCTCACGCCACTCAGCGTCCTGGGCCGCGCCGACGCCCTGCAGGCCCCGCTGGCCCGCCTGAACGACAAGCAGCGCGCGTACCTGATGCTCATCTCGCCCGAATACCAGCTGATGTGACCGCCTGAGGCCCCCGCCCTCCAGGCGGCCACGGCCCCGTGACCGACCCCCCTCCCAAGGAGAACCGCATGTCCGACCTCGACCTGAACCGCCGCGACTTCCTCAAGATCTCCGCCGTGGCCGCGTACACCATCTCCGGCATGCCGGGCTTCCTGGCCCGAGCGGCCGCGCAGGCCAGCGGCGGCAAGACGCTCGTCGTGGTGCAGCTCACCGGCGGCAACGACGGCCTGAACACCCTGGTGCCGTACAGCAACGGCGCGTACTACGCCGCGCGCCCCAACATCGCCATCCCGAAAAGCGACGTGCTGACCCTCAACCGCGACCTCGGCATGCACCCGGCCCTCAAACCCCTGATGGGCCTGTGGGACGCCGGGCAGCTCGCGTGGATGGAGAACGTCGGCTACCCCAACCCCAACCGCAGTCACTTCGCCAGCATGGCGATCTGGCACACGGCCGACCCCTCCCAGGCGAGCAGCGAAGGCTGGATCGGCCGCATCTCCGAACAGATCGGCGACCCGTTCTGCGCCAGCAACATCGGCACGTCCACGCCCCTCGCGCTCGTCGCGCAGCAGTACGCACTGCCCACCATCGACAGCGTCGACAACTTCCAGCTGAAGCTCCCGGCGGGCGTGCAGGACGCCTTCGACGCGATGCTCGGCACGCCCCGTGACGGCGAGGCCGCGTACCTGCAGCAGGCGACGCGCGCCATGCTGAAACACACCGCGACCGTGCAGGCCAACATCGGCAGGTACCGCGCGGGCACCACGTACCCCGACAGCAAGTTCGCGGGCCAGATGAAGGACATCGCGCGCCTCATCGCGTCCGGCACCGGGCAGCGGGTGCTGTACACGTCGCTCGGCAGCTTCGACACGCACGCCGGGCAGCGCGCCGACCAGGACCGCCTGCTCACCGAACTCGCCGAGGGCCTCAAGGCCTTCTACGCCGACTTGGAAGCGCAGGGCCTCGCGGACAACGTGGTCGTGATGGGCTTCAGCGAGTTCGGGCGGCGCGTCGCCGAGAACGACAGCGCGGGCACCGACCACGGCGAGGGCAGCGTGATGTTCGCGCTCGGGCGCGGCGTGAAGGGCGGCGTGCACGGCGACAGCCCCGACCTGGAGCACCTGAACCAGGGCGACGTGATCTACAGGCAGGACTTCCGGGGCGTGTACGCCGAGGCGCTCAACGGCTGGCTGAACCTCGACGCGCGCCGGATCCTGGGCGGCGACTTCCGCGGCCCCGGCTGGCTCGCCTCGTGAGGCGCATCCTGCCGCTGCTGGCGGCCGCCGCGCTCGGCACGCTGGGCGGCACGCTCGCCATGCCGCAGTTCCGCGCGGCAGCCATCGTGCAGCTGCACTACGACAAGCTCGACCCGCTCTGGCAGTACTCCGGCAAGGTCATGAGCTGCACCTTCTGCCACGTCGGCAAGGGCGGCGGCGCGCCGTGGAACCCCTTCGGTCAGGCGCTGCAGAAGGGCTTCGCCAGCAACCCCAGGGCGAACTTCTCGCAGGTGCTGTCCGCGGTGCTGCAGGCGAACGGCGACGCGGACGGCGACGGCTACCCGGACGCCGTCGAGATCTTCGCCCGCACCCTGCCGGGCGATCCCGCCAGCCACCCGGACCGCCCGCTGGCAGAAGTGCAGGCCGAGTACGACGCGGCGGGCGGCGCGGCCCAGTACGCCCCCCCGAAAGGTCAGGGCGCGCCGAAAGGCAGGTGAGCCGGACGGGTCGGCGCGGTGACCGTGCACGGGACGGAATCCGGCTGAAACGGTGTGGAATACTCGGGGCATGAAGCGCCCAGTCCTCGCGTTGCTCGTCTCGGCCCTGCTGGCCGGGGCGCTCGCCCAGTCCACCACGCCTGACCCGCAACCCCTGCCGCCCGCTGCGCCCGCCGACCCTGCGGTGCCCGCCGATCCCACTGTGCCTGCCGATCCTGCCGTCCCGGTCGTGCCGGTGGACGTGCCGCCCCTGCCGGAACCGCAGCCCGCCCCGACGCCGACGCCGACGCCGGACGCGCCCGTGACGCCAGCGCCCCTCCCGCTCCCCACGCCCGACCCGGCCCCCGCCCCGCTTCCCGCCCCGGCCACCCCCACCCCGGGCGTCACCGTGCCCGCCCAGCCGGTCCCCGCGCCCGCCGCGCCCACGCCCGGCGTGACGGTCCCCGTGCCCACCCCGGACCTGACGCTCGTGCTGGACGCGCCCCTCAAACTCCTGCAGGACGGCAGGCCCGTGACCGGCAGCGCCCGCCAGACCCTCGTGATTCCCGGCGAGCGCGTCGCCGTCCTGCGGCGCGGCGGGGTCGTCACGACCAGCCTGGAGGCCGACCTGCGCGCCTTCGCCCGCAAGGTCGGCAGCGCCCCGCAGGACGCGCGCTTCGAGGCGTACCCGAGCGGCTGGACGCTGGTGCAGCGGGACGGCGTGACGGTGGACCTCGACAGGTCACGCGCCACCCTGCTCGCCGCCCTCAAGAACCCTGCCACGCGCACCGTCGCCCTCACGTTCAGCACCCAGGCGCCCGCCCGCACCCTGAACTTTTTCGTCTCGAAGGGCGTCACGACCTTCCTCGCGACCGGACAGACGAACTATTACGGCTCCAGCCGCGCGCGCATCACGAACATCCACGTCGGCGCGAGCCGCTTCAAGGACCGCATGTTCGAAGGCAGGACCTTCTCCTTCAACACCTTCCTGGGCGACATCAGCGAGAAGACGGGCTTCGTGCCGGGCCTCGTGATCGCCGGGGACCGCACCGCGACCGGCGTGGGCGGCGGCATCTGCCAGGTGAGCAGCACCGTGTTCCGCGCCCTGTACGGCGCCGGACTGCCCATCGTGGAGCGCCGCAACCACTCGTACCAGGTGCACTACTACGACCCGCAGGGCATGGACGCCACCATCTACCAGCCGAGCCAGGACCTGCGCTTCGCCAACGACACGGGCGGCGCCCTGTGGTTCCAGACCGACTGGGACGACGCGCACGCCCGCCTCACCGTCAACGTGTTCGGCGCGCCGCGCGACTACACCGTGAGTGTCGCGCGGCCCGTCACGCTCAGCACCACGCCCTCCCCCGCCGACCGCCTCATCCCCGACCCGACCCTGCCGGCCGGACAGCGCCGTCAGGTGGACTGGGCCGCGCCCGGCGCGCAGATCCGCGTGACGCGCAGCTTCCTGCGGGACGGCAAGGTCTTCAGGACCGACACCATGAACAGCACCTACGTCCCCTGGCCGAACATCTACATGGTCGGCACCCGCAAGTAAACGGCGCCGCACCGTGGCAGCAGGGCGGGCGCATTCCCTCCAGGGTGAATGCGCCCGCCTGCGCGTTCCGGCTCAGTCCGGGTTCATTCCATCTGGCGTTCTGCGGCGAGCAGCGCGACCAGCCGGTCGAGTTCCTCGCGGGATCCGAAGTTCAGCTCGATGCGGCCGCTGTCTTCACCCTGGATGCGGACCCTGGTGCCGACCGTGCGGCTGAGGTTCAGCTCGATGTCGCGGTACGCGCGCGGCGGGTTGACCCTGATGGGGGCGGGGACGCGCGGTTCGCGTTTCAGCGCTTCGGCCTCACGGACGCTGAGTTTGCGGCTGAGGATCTGGTCGAGCGCCCACGCGCGGTCCGTTTCGGGGAGCGCGAGGACGGCTCGGGCGTGCCCGGCGCTGATGTCCCCGGCTTCCAGGGCGCGCAGCGCGGCGTCCGGGAGCTGCAGGAGGCGCAGGGCGTTCGTGACGGTGCTGCGGCCCTTCCCGACGGCCTGCGCGACCGCTTCCTGATTGAGGCCCTGGTCCATCAGGGTCTGGTACGCGCGGGCCTCTTCGAGCGGGCCGAGGTCCTCGCGCTGCAGGTTCTCGACGATGGCGATCTCCAGCGCCTCGCGGTCCGACAGGTCACGGATGATGACCGGCAGTTCCGTGAGGCCCGCGAGTCCGGCGGCCCGCCATCGGCGCTCGCCCGCCACGATCTCGAAGCTGTCGCCGCGCGGGCGCACCAGCAGCGGCTGCAGCACGCCCTTGTCGCGGATGCTCTGCGCGAGTTCGGCGAGCGCTTCGGGCGCGAACACCTGACGCGGCTGGTACCCGGCCTGCACGATACGGTCGATGCCGAGCGTCTGGCTGGCGGGGCGGGAGAGGTTGGCGGCGGGGCGGGACAGCAGGGCGTCCAGGCCGCGGCCCAGTCCGGCGCGGGGTTTGCTGCCTTCAGATTTTTTCGACACGCTGCATCACCTCCTCGGAGAGCCGTTTGTACGCGGCGGCTCCGGCCGACATGGGCGCGAAGGCCCCGATGGGTTTGGCGTAACTGGGCGCTTCGGACAGGCGGACGTTGCGGGGGATGACGCTCCAGAACACCAGTTCACCGAAGTGCCCGCGGACGTTCTGCTCGACTTCCTGCGCGAGGTTGGTGCGCCCGTCGAACATGGTGAGCGCCACGCCCAGGATGCGCAGGCCGGGGTTGAGGGCCTGCCGGACGCGTTCGACGGTGTCCGTGAGGCCCGCGAGGCCCTCCAGCGCGTAGTATTCGGCCTGCAGCGGGATGATGAGGGCGTCGGCGGCGGCGAGCACGTTGATGGTGAGCGGCCCGAGGCTGGGCGGCGCGTCGATCACCACGAGGTCGTAGCCGGGCAGGGCGTCCAGCACGGCGCGCAGCGCGCCGGTGTCGTCCGCGAGTTCCACGCCCGCGCCCGCGAGGTCCGGCGTGGCGGGCAGCAGCGACAGGCCGGGCGTGCCCGTCTCGACCACGAAGCTGGCGGCGCTGGCCGGGTCGAGGAGCGCCTGGTACAGGCCCTGCTGCACGCCGCGCTGCCCGAGGCCGCTGCTGGCGTTCCCCTGGGCGTCCATGTCGACCAGCAGCACCCGCCGTCCACCTGCGGCGAGGTAGGCGCTCAGGTTGATGGCGGTGGTGGTCTTGCCCACCCCCCCCTTCTGATTGACGATGCCCAGGATCTTCATGCTGGGTGTCAGAATAGCGGAGTTTTGGCGGGCACGCCGTCCAGCCTCGGGAAGCGGTTGGGGGTGGGCCGTGTCTTGCGGATCAGGACCAGGGTGCGAGGGTCGCCCAGCACCGGCAGCGTGAACGGCACGGCGCGCAGCAGTTCGCCGCCCACCACGCCGGCCGCCCGCATGCCCGCCTCGAGTTCCTCGTCGCGCAGCGGTCCCTTCTGGGCGATCAGGACTCCGCCCACGCGCAGCAGCGGCAGGCAGAGTTCGGTCAACACGGGGAGGGCGCTCACGGCGCGCGTCACGACGCGGTCGAAGCTGGCGCGCGTCTCGGGGTCGCGGCCCAGCGCCTCGGCACGGCCCGCGACGGCGCGGGCGTTCGGGACGGGCACCTCCCCGATGGCCTGCGTGACGAAGGCGATCTTCTTGCGGGTGGCGTCCAGCAGCGTGAACTGCAGGTCGGGCCGCGCCATGGCGAGCGGCATGCCGGGGAAGCCCGCGCCCGTCCCCAGGTCGAGGACCGTGTGCGGGCCGTCCAGTTCGCCGCTCAGCAGGCAGCTGAGCGAATCGACGTAGTGCTTGAGGATGATGTCGCGTTCGTCGGTGATGGCCGTCAGGTTGGTGCGCTGGCTCGCCTCACGGAACAGGTCGTGAAAGCGCGAGAACAGCTCCAGCCGTTCCCCGAGGTCCACGCTGAGGTCCTGGGCCGCCTGACGCAGCAGTTCGCGTCCCTCGGGGGTCACAGGCCGTACCTCGTTTTCATCTCGGTGTAGCGTTCGTGGACGTGATCGTCCAGTGTTTCCAGGTCCAGGGCGTCCAGCATGGGGATCAGTGTGGCACGCAGCGGCTCGCCGCGCACCATCCACTGGTAGTAGTGCCGTCCGCCGTGGTGGTAGGGGCCGTACAGGCGCGAGCCGGGGCACAGGCGCAGCAGGGTGTCGAAGAGGCGGGCATGGCGGGTGTGCATGCGGACGGTGACGTGCGGCTGCTTGCCGTCCCCGCCGAAGTGCCCCTCGCCGATGAGGACGCCGAGCAGCAGGCCCTGGTCGAAGGTGCTCAAGGTGAAACCTCCTTGTTTCACCGTCAAGTTTCCCGTGAAACATCCGGGGGTGTCAAGCGGCTGCGACCGTCGGCAGTGCACGCGGGGCCGGACAGCGAGGCGGGCGAATCCGCAGATCCGCCCGCCCGTGTTTCACGCCGAGTGTTGTTTCACCGTCAGGTTTCCCGTGAAACATTGCGGCCCCTCAGATGGACCAGCAGCGCCGTCAGGTCGCCGTGACGTACCCCGGAAATCCGCGAGGCCTGCTCCAGCGTGCCGGGCCGCAGCCGCGTCAGCTTCTCTCGCGCCTCGCTCGACAGGGCCGGGACCGCCGCAAAATCCAGGCCGTCCAGCCGCGTCTCACGGGCGCGCGCCTCGCCCGCCACCTGCCGCTCGGCCCGTTCGATGTACCCGGCGTACTTCACGCCGATCTCCAGCGACTCGCGCTCCTGCCGGGTCAGGGTCGGCAGCGTGAACCCCATCGCCTCCAGGTCCGTCAGCGCGAACTCCGGTCGGCGCAGCCAGCCGTCGCCGGGCGTGCCGTTCACGCGCTGCCCCGCGAGTGCCTGCCGGGCCGCCTCGATCCGCTCGTACTTGCCGCGCACCCGCCGCTCGTCCTCCGGGGTCAGCAGGCCCAGTTCGCGGCCCAGCGGCAGCATCCGCAGGTCCGCGTTGTCCTGCCGGGCGATCAGGCGGTGCTCCACCCGGCTCGTCATCATGCGGTACGGCTCGTCGCTGCCCTTGAAGACCAGATCGTCCAGCATCACGCCGATGTACCCGCCCGCCCGCTCGAACACCGGCACGTCCAGGCCCAGCCCGCGCCGCGCGGCCGCCGTGCCCGCCACGAGGCCCTGCGCGGCCGCCTCCTCGTAACCGGACGTGCCGTTCAGCTGCCCGGCCGTGAAGACGCCCGGCAGGAACCGCGACTCCAGGTTCAGGGTCAGTTCCATGCTGTCCACCACGTCGTACTCCACGGCGTACGCGTACCGCTGGATCACGGACGCCTCGAAGCCCGGCAGGCTCCGGACCAGCCGGTCCTGCAGGTGCGGCGGCAGCGACGAGCTGAAGCCCTGCAGGTACACCTCGCTCGTCTGGACGCCGTCCGGCTCCACGAACAGCAGATGCCGGTCGTGGTGCGCGAACCGCACGACCTTGTCCTCGATGCTCGGGCAGTAGCGCGGCCCGAGGCCCTCGATGTCGCCCGCGTACATCGGGGACTCGTGCAGGTTCTCCTGAATCAGCCGGTGCGTGTCCGGCGTGGTGTGCGTCTGCCACGTCGGCGAGCGGGCCGCGTCCGGGCCGGGCGTCCCCGTGAAGCTGTGCGGGACCGGGTCGGCCGGGATCTCCTGCAGCGACGCGAAATCCACCGAGTCCGCGCGGATGCGGGGCGGCGTGCCGGTCTTGTAGCGCTTGAGGCGGTGCCCGCCGCGCGACAGGGGATCCGACAGGCGCAGGGACGGCGGTTCGCCCTGCCGTCCCTCGGCGCGGGTGTGGCGGCCGTACCACGTCTGCGCCCGCAGGAAGGTCCCGGCGGCGATCACGACGCTGCGCGCCCGGAAGACGCGCCCGTCGGTGGACGTGACCTGCCAGCCTTCCCCGTCCAGGCTGAGGTCGGCGGCCTCGGCGCGCAGGATCACGATGTTCGGGTGCGCCAGTACGTGCTCCTGCGCGCGCTCGGCGTACTGGTCGCGCTCGTTCTGGATGCGGAGCGAGTGCACGGCCGGTCCCTTGCTGGTGTTCAGCATGCGGGTGTGGATGGCCGTCTCGTCCGCCACGCGGCCCATCAGCCCGCCGAGCGCCGTCACCTCCGCCACCAGCTGGCTCTTGCCGGGACCGCCGACCGCCGGGTTGCACGGCATGCGGCCGATGGTGGCGGGGTTGCTGACCATCAGGGCCACCGGGGCGAATCTGGCGGCCGCCCACGCCGCCTCGATGCCGGCGTGCCCGCCGCCGATCACGAGTACATTCCACTGCCGTCCGAACTCTTTCACCCGGCCATGCTACCCGAGAGCCGCGCCGCCTTCCGGTACTTCCGCACCCATCCGGGTCAGAATGGGCGGAGCGGCGACCCTCGGCAGGAACGCGCGGGACGGGCGGCGGTACAATGCCGTGTCAAACTCGACCGTGCGCTTCACCATTCAACCCGTGAGGGCACCCGAACCGTCGGGACGCGCACGGGGCAGGAGATCAGATGCTCGAAGCCTTTCCACTCATGCCGGACCAGATCGTCAGCGAGGACGGTCAGCTGCAGCCGGGCGAGACCGTGACCCACACGCCCGCCGAACTGCGCGCCCTCTGGGAACAGATGACGCTCGTCCGTGAATTCGACCGCAAACTCGTGACGCTGCTCCGGCAGGGCCGCACCACCTTCTATGCGCAGGCGAGCGGCATGGAAGCCACGCAGGTCGGCATCGCGACCGGCCTGCGGCCCGGACACGACTGGGTGTGGGGCTACTACCGCGATCAGGGCGTCGCGCTGGGGCTCGGCATGACGCTGCACGAGATCGTGTCGCAGATGCTCGGCTCGAACAGCGACCTGAACAAGGGCCGCCAGATGCCGCACCACGCCGGGTCCGCCCGCTGCCGCTTCGTGAGCGGGTCGTCCAGCATCGCGTCGCAGCTGCCGCCCGCCGTCGGCATGGCGATGGCGCAGGCGTACCTGGGCCTGGACGAGGTCACGGTCGTCACCTTCGGGGACGGCGCGACCAGCGAGGGCGACTGGCACGCCGCGCTCAACATGGCGGCCGTGCAGGGCGCCCCCTGCCTGTTCATCTGCGAGAACAACCAGTGGGCGATCAGTACGCCCGTCACCCGGCAGACGCGCGCCGAGAGTATCCACATCAAGGCCCGCGCGTACGGCATGCCCGGCTACTTCGTGGACGGCAACGACGTGCTCGCCGTGCAGCGCGCCGTACGCACCCTCGCAGACGGCATCCGGGCGGGCAGCGGCCCGGTGCTGCTCGAATGCCTCACGTACCGGGTCGGGTCGCACAGCAACGCCGACGCGGACGCCGAGAAGTCGTACCGGACGCGCGACGAGGTGAACGCCTGGACGTCCCGCGACCCGATCGAGCGCCTGGAGCGCTTCATGGCGCGGCAGGGGCAGGAGATCGGCGCGCAGGACCGCGCGCAGGTCGTGGCGCGCATCCACCGCGACGTGGAGGACGCCGTCGCGCGCGCCGAGGCGAGCGGCCAGCCGGACTGGCGCACCATGCTGGAAGACGTGTACGCCGACACGCCCTCGCACCTGCGCCACGCGTACGAGGACCTGAGGCAGGAGTACGGCAGCGGAGGAACGAAATGACCGCCACCAGCAGCACAGGCAGACAGGACACCCCGCAGGACACGGCCCCTACAGCGCCCGAGACGGTCACGCTGACGCTGATCCAGGCGGTCACGGAGGCGCTGCGCGGCGAGCTGCGCCGCGACGACCGCGTGGTCGTGTTCGGCGAGGACGTCGGCGCGCGCGGCGGCGTGTTCCTCGCGACGGCCGGACTGCAGGCGGAGTTCGGGGTGCGGCGCGTGTTCGACACGCCGCTCGCGGAAGCCGCCATCGTCGGGGCAGCCGTGGGCATGGCGGTGCGCGGCCTGCGGCCCGTCGCGGAAATTCAGTTCGCGGACTACATCGGGCCGGGCTTCGACCAGCTCACCAGTCAGGCCGCGAAACTCCGGTACCGTTCCGGCGGGCAGTTCAGCTGCCCGATGGTGGTCCGCACCCCGTCCGGCGGCGGCGTGAAGGGCGGGCACCACCACAGCCAGAGCCCCGAAGCGTACTACTGTCACACGCCGGGCCTGAAGGTCGTGATGCCCAGCACCCCGTACGACGCGATGGGCCTGCTGCGCACCGCCATCCGGGGCGAGGACCCGGTCATGTTCTTCGAACCGAAACGCCTGTACCGCGCCGCGAAGGGCGAGGTGCCCACCGCGGACTTCACGGTGGAGTTCGGGCGGGCCGCCGTGCGCCGCACCGGCACGGACCTGACCATCGTCGGGTACGGCGGCGTGATGCCGGACGCCGAGAAGGCCGCCGACGCGCTCGCGGCGGAAGGCGTGAGCGTGGAGGTGCTGGACCTGCGGACCCTGGTGCCCTGGGACCGCGAAGCGGTGCTGGCGTCCGTCGAGAAGACCGGCAGGGCCGTGCTGGTGAGCGAGGCGCCGCGCAT
The DNA here is from genome assembly GCF_014646915.1 of Deinococcus aquiradiocola. Classification (NCBI taxonomy): domain Bacteria; kingdom Thermotogati; phylum Deinococcota; class Deinococci; order Deinococcales; family Deinococcaceae; genus Deinococcus; species Deinococcus aquiradiocola. The sequence continues at coordinate 37,032 of NZ_BMOE01000021.1, forward strand.
CGGGAACTTCATGGGCGAGGTCGCGTCCCGCATCGGGGAGGAGGCCTTCGGGAGCCTGCTCGCGCCGGTGATGCAGGTGGCAGGCTTCGACACGCCGTACCCGTACGCGCAGGACCGCGTGTACCTGCCGGGACCGGCCCGCATCCTGAACGCGTGCGTGAAGGCGCTGCAGTACTGATGCGTGCCCGCACAGGGGGAAGGGCATGAACCTGTCCCGGCAGGCGCTCGGCATGATCGGGCTGATCGTGGGGTTCGGGCTGTACGGACTGGCGGGCCGGCTGCACAGCCCGTGGAACGAGGTGCTGATCGGGTCGGTGTTCGCGGCGCTGGGCGTGACGGCCTTCGTGTACGCGCGCGGTGAGCGGTGGATTCAGGCGCTCGGTGCGCTGCTGTTCGTGTACGGCCTGGTGCGCGCGTTCCTGCTTCGGTAGGCGCGTGCCGGGATGTGGAAAGGAGCATGATGTCGAAACAACTGCTGTTGCCTGAACTGGCCGAGAGCGTGATCGAGGGCGAGATCCTGAAGTGGCTGATTCAGGAGGGCGAGACCGTCGCGCTGGAACAACCGATCTGTGAAGTCATGACCGACAAGGTCACGGTGGAACTGCCGAGTCCCTACGCGGGCGTGCTGGAAAAGCAGCTCGCGAAGGAGGGCGAGGTGGTGGCGGTCCACGCGCCCATCGCGCTGATCTCCGAGCCCGGCGCGGCCACCGGAGCGGGCGGAGGAGATGCCGTGCAGGCCCCCGTGCAGACTCCGGTGGCGAGCGCCGTACAGGACGCCGCTCCGGACGGCGAGGAGCAGGACACCAGCCTCTTCAAGGTCGTGGAGGGCGGCGACACCCTGCCGCTCACGGCGCTGGCAGGCCTGCGGAACGCGGCCCGCCCCGCCGACACTGTGCCCACCGACACCGCACCGGCGGGTGCGGCGACCGGGGTACGGGCCGACGCCGGACGCGTGCTGGCCGTCCCGGCCGCGCGGCAGCTGGCGCGCGAACTGGGCGTGGAACTGACGCAGGTGCAGGGCAGCGGCCCGAACGGCCGCATCCGCCCGCTGGACGTGCACCGGCACGCGCAGCGCAGCGCCGAGCCCGCCCAGACCCCCAAGGACCCGGCCCCCGCTGCCCAGACCCCTACAGTCCAGACCCCCACAGCCCCGGCGCCCGCCACCCAGAACGCGAAACCGGCCGGGCTGGGCATCCCGCCCGTCACGTACCGCACCCCGAAAGGCTACGAGGCGCTGGAACGCCGCGTCCCGCTGCGCGGCATGCGCCGCGCCATCAGCACGCAGATGCAGGCCAGCCACCTCTATACCGTCCGCACCCTCACGGTGGACGAGGCGAACCTCACGGCCCTCGTCGAGACGCGCGCCCGCCTGAACGCCGCGCTCGCCCCGGAAGGCCGCAAGCTCAGCTACCTGCCGTTCATCTTCAAGGCGGTCGTCGCGGCCCTCCGGAAGTACCCGAGCCTCAACACCTCCCTCGACGAGGAACGCGGCGAGATCGTCCAGAAGGACTACTACCACCTCGGGATGGCCGTCACCACCGACGACGGCCTGACCGTGCCCGTCATCCGCGACGCGGACCGGCGCAGCCTGCTGGACCTCGGTGACGCCGTCACCACGCTGGCCGGAAAGGCCCGCGCGAAGACCCTCACGCCCGACGACCTGACCGGCAGCAGTTTCAGCGTCACCAACATCGGCAGCATCGGGGCGCTGTTCAGCTTCCCGATCATCAACGTGCCGGACGCCGCGATCCTCGGCGTGCACAGCGTCGTGCGTCGCCCCATCGTCGCGCCGGACGGCAGCATCGTCGCGGCCGACATGATGTACCTGTCGCTCAGCTTCGACCACCGCCTCGTGGACGGCGCGGAAGCTGCCCGCTTCTGCAAGGAGGTGATCCGCCTGCTGGAGAACCCGGAACTGCTGATGGCCAGCACCTGATACGGTTTTGAGCTGAACTTTTGGAGTTCAGCCGAGCGAAGCGAGCACCAACAAGTACGGTTTGGAGGATATGGAAGGGATGTCGGTGCTCTTTCCGGCATCCCTGGAATCGGATCAAAACCGATGACCCGGCTTCCGGTCAATGAGTGACGGAGCCACGCTTGCCCCGGCTGGAAGCTGGAAGGAGCAGGAGGAAGGGGGAGGGGAGACGCGGCAGAACAACAGGAGCGCGGCCCGGACACTTCAAGTCCGGGCCGCGCTCTCGTTCTGCTTCTGCGGTGTTCAGTCCACCAGCAGGGGGATCAGGACGGGGTTACGGCCGGTGGCCTTGCGGACGAAGCGGCGGACGGCGCCGTACATGTCGTCGCGGAGGTCCTCGGTGCGCTTCTTCTCGCGCAGGCCGGACTCGATGGCCTCCAGGGCGACCTTGCGGATCTGGTGGTCGAGTTCGCGGTTGGATTTCACGAAGCCGCGCGACACGATGTCGACGTGCGGGGTGGGCGCGAGCAGGGCCGTGACGACCAGCACACCTTCCTGGCTCATGCCGATGCGTTCGAGCATGACGTCGTCGCCCACGTCGCCGACACCGAGGCCGTCCACGTACAGCGCGCCGGCGGGCACGGTGCCCGTCACCTTGAATTCGTCCTCGCTGAGGCGGACCACGTCGCCGTTCTTGGCGACGAGCGTGCGGCGCGGGGGTTGCGGGACGGTCTGCGCGATGCGGGCGTGGTTGATCTGGTGGCGGGGCTCGCCGTGCCACGGCAGGAAGTACTTGGGCCGCGCGAGGCGCAGGACCGTCAGGAGTTCTTCCTGGCTGCCGTGCCCGGAGGCGTGGATCTTGTAGTTCGGGGGGTAGAAGACGTCCGTGCCGATCTCGTAGAGCTTGTTGATGATCAGGTTGACGGGTTCCTCGTTGCCGGGGATGGGGTTGCTGCTCAGGATGACGCTGTCGCCGCGTTTCAGGGCGATCTTGGCGTGCATGCCGAGCGCGAGGCGCCACAGGACGCTCATCGGCTGGCCCTGGCTGCCGGTGCACAGGAAGAGGATCTGGGAGTCCTGCAGTTCGCCGACCTCGTCGCTGGTCAGGAGGGGGTTGGCGAACTCCATGTAGCCGAGCGCTTCGGCGATCTGGCTGTACTTGACCATGCTGCGGCCTTCGATGACGACGCGGCGGCCGTGCTTCTCGGCGATCTTGATGATGTTCTGCAGACGGTGCACCTGTGACGCGAAGGTGCTGACGAACACGCGGCCGCGGCAGCTGCCGATGAGCGCGTCGAGGTTCTGCGCGACTTCGGCTTCGCTGGTGGTGGTGCCCTGGCGTTCGGCGTTGGTGCTGTCGGAGATGAGCAGCAGGACGCCCGCGTCACCGGCCTTCTCGATGCGTTCGAGGTCGCTGGGCTGGCCGTCGGTGGGGTGCGCGTCGAGTTTGAAGTCGCCGGTGTGGATGACGCGGCCGACGGGGGTGTGCAGGATGTACCCGAGGTTGTCGGGGATGCTGTGCGTCATGCGGAAGAACTCGACCACGAAGTGCTCGCCGATGCGGACGGTCTCGCCGGCCTTGATGACGCGCAGGTCGGTGTCGACTTCCTTGACGCCGTACTCGTTGAGTTTCTCGCGCACGAGGCCGAGCGTGAGGGACGCGCCGTACACGGGCACGCGCGGGAGGCGCGGCATGATGTACGGCAGGCCGCCGATGTGGTCTTCGTGGCCGTGCGTGAGGACCCAGCCCTTGATGAGGGCGGCGTTCTGCTGCAGGTAGTCGATGCGGGGCACGATGAGGTCCACGCCGGGCTGCAGGGAGTCGGGGAAGGCGAGGCCGCCGTCGACGACCATGATCTCGTCGCCGAAACGGAAGGCGAACATGTTCTTGCCGATCTCGCCCATGCCGCCCAGCGGGATGACCTCGAGGTGTCCCTTGCCGGGCGCGTTCTGGTTGTTGTCCTTGCTCATGTAGTGTTCTCCCTGCCGCGTAATCGTGCGGCCAGCACGTCAATCCGTTCGTGCGTGATTCGTGATGTTGTGGCGTCAGTCTGCCGGCCCAGGCGGGGGCGTGGGGGCAGAAGAACGCAGTCACTGCAGACTATCACGCGGCCCTGTGCCGTCCGTCACGGGGGCACGGTGTGCGTGCGGGGGCGAGTGCCTTGGTGCGGGTTGTGAAGGCCACATGACCGTTTTTCATTCGAAATTCATCTTTGCGGGTTCGGTGTTCATGATACCCACATATCTTTCGGGTTCCGCAGGCGGGCGGCGCCGTGTGCGGGCCGTGCGGGTCGTTCCGGACGGACGGACGCGCTAAGATGAGACTGTGACCAAGCAACGCATTCTCGTGATCGAGGACGACCTCGATATTGCCAATGTCCTGCGGATGGACCTGGAGGACGCGGGCTTCGAAGTTCATCATGCCGACGCCGCCATGACGGGCCTCATCCGCGCCCGCGAACAGAGCCCCGACCTGATCCTCCTCGACCTCGGCCTGCCCGACTTCGACGGCGGGGACGTGGTACAGCGCCTGCGCAAGAACAGCAGCGTGCCGATCGTGGTCCTCACCGCGCGCGACACCGTGGACGAAAAGGTCCGCCTGCTCGGCCTGGGTGCCGACGACTACATCATCAAGCCCTTCCACCCGGAGGAACTGCTGGCGCGCGTCAAGGTGCAGCTGCGGCAGCGGGGCAGCGAGGCCCTCACGCTCGGCGACCTGGAACTCGACCCGCAGAAGCGCCTCGCGCGCTACAAGGAAGACGAACTGCGCCTCTCCCCGAAGGAGTTCGAGATCCTGGCGCTGCTGATCCGCCAGCCGGGCCGCGTGTACTCGCGTCAGGAGATCGGGCAGGAGATCTGGCAGGGCCGCCTGCCGGAAGGCAGCAACGTGGTGGACGTCCACATGGCGAACCTGCGCGCCAAGCTGCGCGACATGGAAGGCTACGGCCTGCTGAGAACCGTGCGCGGCGTCGGCTACGCACTGCGTGGCTGAATCCCCGGACGGCACGCCGGGTGACGAGCGGGCAGCCCTGATGCTCGGCGGGGCCGGGTGGCTCATCCATCACCTCCCGATGGGCGTCATCGTGCAGGACGCCGACGGGCGACTGCTCGAAGCGAACCGGGCGGGACGCAGCATCCTGGGCGTCACCGGCGACGAGCTGAGCGGCCTGAACAGCCGCGATCACCGCTGGGAGATCCTGAACGAGCGCGGTCAGCCGCTCGCGCCGCAGGACCAGCCCGCCATGCGTGCCATCCGCAGCGGTCAGGTGAGCCGCGCCACCGTCAGCCTGCGCGCCCTCTCCGGCGAGCGCCGCTGGCTGAAGGTCACGGCCATCCCGCAGTTCACGGAAGGGGACGACCCGCCGCCCGGCACGCGCCCGCACCTCGTGTACTCGGTGTTCGAGGACGTGACGGACAGTTACGCCATGCAGCTGGACTTCGAGCGCAGCGAGCAGCGCTACCGGGCGCTCGTGATCGCCACATCGCAGTACGTCTGGACGAACAGTCCGGAAGGCTTCATGACCGACGAACAGCCGGACTGGGCCAGCCTGACCGGGCAGACGCGCGAGGAATACCAGGGGTACGGCTGGTCGGACGCCGTGCACCCGGACGACCGCGCGCCCACCGTCTTGCGCTGGCAGGAGGCCGTCTCCACCCGCACCCGTTTCGACACGGAGCACCGCGTCCGCACGCCGGGCGGCGAGTACCGCACCTTCAGCGTGCGGGCCGTGCCGCTGCTGGACGCGGACGGCGAACTGCTGGAATGGGTGGGCCTGCACACCGACATCACCGCGCTCCGCACGGCCGAAGCGGCCCTGAAGGCCATCAACGCCGACCTGGAAACGCAGGTGATGGAACGCAGCCGCGCGTACAGCGACCTCGCGCGCTTCAACTCGCTGCTGCTCGGCAGTGCGGGCGAAGGCATCTTCGGGCTGGACCCGCAGGGCCGCGCGCGCTTCACGAACCCCGCGGCTGCCAGCATGCTCGGGTACACCGTCGAGGAACTGCAGGGGCAGGACATGCACGCGCTGATCCACGCGAGGCACGCGGACGGCACCCCGTACCCGGAGGAGGACTGCCCGGTGTCGCGCATGCTGAACGGCCTGGACGGCAGCGGCGCGCGGCGCGTGGAGGGCGAGGTGTTCTGGCGCAAGGACGGCACGCCCGTCCCGGTCGAGTATGTGGTGACGCCCCTGCCCGCCAGTGAGGACCAGCCGGGCGGCGTCGTCCTGATCTTCCAGGACGTGACGGCCGCCCAGCAGGCCCGCGCGGCCCTGGAGCAGGCCATCGCGGAACTGGAGCGCAGCAACCGCGAACTCGAGCAGTTCGCGTACGTGTCGAGCCACGACCTGCAGGAACCGCTGCGGACGGTCGGCAGTTACGCCGAGCTGCTCGGCCGCCGTTACCGGGGCCAGCTGGACGCGCGCGCCGACCAGTACCTGGACTTCATGCAGGACGCCGTGACGCGCATGCGGCAGCTCATCAACGACCTGCTGTCCTTCTCGCGCATCGGGCGGGCCGAGGCGCCCGAGTCGCCCGTCGCGCTGGACGGCGTCCTGCACGGCGTCACGGCGGGCCTGAAGGCGCTGCTGGACGAGCAGGGCGCGAGCGTCACGTGGAGTGACCTGCCGGTCGTGCGCGGCAACACCATGCACCTGCACCAGCTCATGAGCAACCTCGTGTCGAACGCCCTGAAGTTCCGCCGCCCGGACGCGCCGCCCGCCGTGACGCTCAGCGCCCGGCCGGACGAGCAGGACGCGGCCTTCACGCACCTGCAGGTGCACGACAACGGCATCGGCATCGCGCCGGAATTCCACGAGCGGGTGTTCGGGCTGTTCCAGCGCCTGCACCGCCGCGAGGAGTACGAGGGCACCGGCCTGGGCCTCGCCATCTGCCGCAAGATCGTGCAGGGAATGGGCGGCGAAATCTGGCTAGAATCAGACGTCGGCGTGGGCACCACGGTGCACCTGAGGCTGCCGCTGGCATCCGGCCAGACCACCCCTCAGCCTTCCAGCACGTGAATTCAGGAGTTCCCGAATGACCCCAATGTCGGCCCCCACCCCCATCGAGATCCTGCTCGTCGAAGACAACGAGCCGGACGTGATCCTCACCCAGGAGGCGTTCCAGGACGCCCGCATCGCCAATCACCTGCACGTCACCCGCGACGGCGTGGAGGCCATGGCCTTCCTGCGCCGCGAGCCGCCCTTTCAGGACGCGCCCACCCCGGACGTCGTGCTGCTCGACATCAACATGCCGCGCAAGAGTGGCCTGGAGGTGCTGGAGGAGGTGAAGCACGACCCGCTGCTGCGGCACATTCCGGTCGTGATCCTCACCACGTCCCAGGCGGACGAGGACATCCTGCGCTCGTACCAGAACCACGCGAGCAGCTACATCGTGAAGCCCGTCGGCTTCGAGAACTTCTACCAGGCGATCCGGGCCTTCGAGACGTACTGGCTGAGCTTCGTGCGCCTCCCGCCCCGCTGACCGCATACCCGCGTGGTCGTGGGGTCATGGTAATGAGGCGTTGTAGCGGTGGATGAAGAGCCACACGAGCATCTCCAGATGGGCCTGCTTGCGGCTGAACGACA
>NZ_BMOE01000022.1 GCF_014646915.1 Deinococcus aquiradiocola
TGGGCATGGCCGTTTTTGACGATGCGGACGGCGCCGCAATGCGGACACGTAAGCTCGTTCATGGTTCATTGAACCACTGTCGTGCCCAAGAGTCCACGACCACCAGCGTGCATCGTTTGACACCCGCTGCATACCGGGGTATACTTCCCTTATCAGCGTCCGAAAGGGCGCTTTTTTTTGTGCCTGCACGCAGCGCGCTCCGCCCGGCCGAACGGGAGCGGCACTGCACCGGCCCGGCACGCGCCGAGAGCCGTGTTGCAAGGACGGCGGGCCGCCCCCACCGGAAGCGGCCCGCCGTCACGGAACCCGGATCAGATCACGAACTCGCCCGCGCGCATCACGGCCTCGCGCGACCCGTCCTGCAGGATGCCGTCCACGTCCATGTCGGCACTCCCGATCATCCAGTCCACGTGCGTCAGCGACTCGTTGCCGCCCGCCGCCTGGAAGGCCGCCGAATCCATCTCCACGCCGCCCCGCACGTTGAACTTGTACGCCGCGCCGATTGCGATGTGACTCGCGGCGTTCTCGTCGTACAGGGTGTTGTAGAAGAACAGGCCCGAACGGCTGATCGGCGAGCTGTGCGGCACGAGCGCCACCTCGCCCAGGCGGTGCGAGCCCTCGTCCGTCGAGATGAGCTGCTCCAGCATCGCCTGCCCCTGCGTGGCGCTCGCGTTCACGATGCGGCCCTCCCGGAACTCGATGCGAATACCGTCGATGAGCGTCCCGTTGTAACTGAGGGGCTTGGTGCTGACGACCGTGCCGTCCACGCGCTCGCGGTGCGGGGCCGTCCAGACCTCCTCGGTGGGGATGTTCGCCGTGAACTCGATGCCGCCCACGCCGGGACCCGTGCCGGTCAGGGCGCTGCCGCCGCCCCAGACGTGATCGTCCGCGAGGCCCACCGTGAGGTCCGTGTCGCCGCCCCGGAAGTGCAGCGCCCGGTACTGCTTCCCGGTCAGCAGTTCACGCCGGGCGCGCAGCAGCGCGAGGTGCGCCTTCCACGCGCCGACGGGGTCCGGCTGGTCCGCGCGGGTCGCGGCGAAGATCGCGTCCCACTGCGCCGAGACCGCCTCAGCCGGGCCGAGGTCCGGGAACATCAGCTGCGCCCACGCCTGCACGGGCGCGCTGATCAGGTTCCAGTTCAGGCGGTTGGACATCTGAATCTGCGAGTACGGACGGCGGTAACTGGCGAGCGCCCGCTGGTGCGCCGTGACGCGCGCGGCGTCCAGCCCGCCCAGCAGGTTCGGGTCCGTCGCGCGGATCGCGATGACGGCCCCGCCCGCGTTCGCCACTTCCAGCTCGGCGTCCACCCGCCACTGGCTGATGGTCTCGAAGGTCCCGTCCGGCGCGTTCGCGAAGCGGCTGCGGACCACCGCGTCGTCGTCCCAGCGCACGTCCACGAAGCTCGCGCCCGCACGGTACGCGGCGTCCACCACGGCCCGCGCGAGCGGCGCGGTATCCACCGGCGCCTGCACCAGCACGCGCTGCCCGGCCGACGGACCGTCGGCCGAAAGGCCCGCCCCGACCTGCACGATCAGGTCCGCGTAATTCTGAAGTTTCTGCTCGAAGCTGAGCGGGGCCGCGCCGGACGCCCCGGCACGCCCCGCCTCGCCACCCGGTGTAGACAGGTCGGAAGTCATGCGGGCAGCATAGCGCCCCCGGACCCCCACCGCCCCGCGCCTTGACCTGCGCCCACATGCCCGCGTATACTACCCACCGCTGGTTATCGAGGCGTAGCGCAGCCTGGTAGCGTACTACCTTGGGGTGGTAGGGGTCGTGAGTTCAAATCTCGCCGCCTCGACCAGCAAAAAAAGAAGTCCCGCTCCGGCGGGGCTTTTTTTGTGCTGCCCCGTAGGTGCACGCGCGGATCTGAAGCATACTGAGGCAAGTTGGCAGACGCGCCCTCCATTCAGACGTCCCTCGTCCAGCAGCTGCGGCAGCTGGAGGCCGACATGCTGACCGAGACGGGCCCCCCGCATCCGGGCTGGGTGCGGCGGCGGCAGGAGGCGGTCATGCTGGCCCTCGACATCGGCCGTCACGGGGACGCCATGGGGTACGGGCTGCGCGCCCTGGACCTCGCGAACACCCTGCAGGACCCGGCCATGCAGGCGCGGGCGCACATGCTGATCGCGCTGATCTACTCCGACAACTACGACGCGGCGGAGGCCGAACAGCATTTCGAGCTGGCGCGCGACCTGGCCCGCCGTCACGACGACCGCGGCATGCTGGGCCGCGTCGTCACGAACCGCGCCCACCACCTCCTGCACGGGCACGACCTGCACGCCGCGTACCGGGAACTCGTGACGCACGCCGCCCTGATGAGTACGCTGGACGAGGTGCCGCTCCTGGCCGCGTACCACATCAACCTCGTGACGGCCTGCGCCTGCCTGTGCGAGGAGCACCCCGCCGACCCGCAGGTGCCGGAATGGCAGGGCTGGCTGCGGCGGTCCCTGACGTGGCTGGAAGCGCGCTCCATGGACGAACTGCCGCTCGCGGTGCAGCTCGACATCCTGGAGGTGTTCGCGCGCGTGGCCCTGCTGCAGGGCGAGCACGCCCGCGCCCTGCAGTTCGCGCGGGAACGCACGGAACTGGCGCGGCAGGCGGACAGCGCCATCCTGCTGGCGTCCGCGTACCGGCAGCTGGGCGACGTGCACGCCGCGCAGCGCGACTGGCCGGACGCCGTCGCCGCGTACGGCGAGGCGCTCGGGATCAGCGAGGCGCAGGAGCGGCACGTGACCGCCATGGAACTGCGCGAGGCGCTCGCGGCGGCCCACGCGCAGAGCGGCGATTACGAGGCCGCGTACCGCGTGCAGCGCGCGGGCGTGCAGCTCGGCCGGCTGATGGAGCAGATCCTGCGGCAGCGTGCGCAGATCGGCGCGGTGGAACGGCAGGCGCTGGAGTCGGACCTGCGCGCCCGCTTCTACCGCGAGGCGTCCGAACGGGACTTCCTGACGGGCGTCGCCAACCGCGCGCAGGCCATGCAGGTCCTCGACCGGCTGCAGCAGGGCCTGGACGCGGGCGAGGTGAAGGCGGTCGCCGTCGCGATCTTCGACCTCGACCACTTCAAGGACGTCAACGACCGCTACGGGCACGACGTGGGCGATCAGGTGCTGGTGGGCGTCGCGCAGCGCGTGCAGCACGTCACCCGCGACCAGGACCTGCTGTCCCGGCACGGCGGGGAGGAATTCCTGCTGATCCTGCAGGAGACGTCCCTGCAGGAAGCGCTGCGCATCTGCGACCGGCTGCGCCTGCACGTCGCGGACCTGCAGTTCCCGGCGTGGCCGGAGTTGCGCGTCACGGCGAGCTTCGGGGTGAGTCCCATGCAGCCCGGCCGGGGCGTGCAGTGGGCGCTGCGGCAGGCGGACGTGCAGCTGTACCGCTCGAAGCACGCGGGCCGCAACCGCGTGACAGGCCGGGACGCGCCCGCCCCGCCGGACGCCCGCTGACGCCGCGCCCGGCCGACCGTCATCCCGGACCGAGCTGAACTTCCGGAGTCCAGCCGAGCGAAGCGAGTGTCAACACGTCCGGTTTGGAGGAGGAGGAGATGGAAGCGGGCAGGCGTCCCCTCCTGCGGAGCTGTACCAGTCATGGGCGCTGTTCTGCCCAAGAAGGGATACCCTTGCTGTTCCTGGCATCCCTGGAATCGGATCGAAACCGGATCAGAGCAGCGCGATGCCGAGCACGTACCCCACCCGGATGCGTTCCTCCTCGGGGTCGTCGACGCCCTCGGCGAGCAGGTACGGGGTGCTGCCCTCGCGGTAGATCTCGCGCGGCACGAGCCGCCGCTGCCGGGTCTTGCCGGGCCGCGACTCGCCGTACCAGCCGTGGTACGTCTCCGTCTGGTACATCAGGTGCACCTGACGCCCGTCACGGATCGCCTCCTCCAGCAGGGCGCGTTTGCGGCGCGTGTCTTCCGGAAACTCGTAGTCGGGCGTGCCTGCCCGCGGCCCCGGGTGGCCCGTGGCCGCCGTGAATGCCGCGTCCGGTGCGAGTCCCAGGGCGCCGAGCTGCTCGCGCAGCGCCGCCTCCCGGCCCGCCCGGACGAGCAGCAGGCCCGGCGCGAGCAGGCCCTCCAGCAGCGGGGCGAGCGTGGGGTCCTGCAGCAGCGCCGTCGCCTGCGGGTGCTGCAGCAGCGTCACCTGCCCGAGGGCCGGGGCAGGCTGCGTGCCGCTCCAGCGTTCCAGCTGCAGGCGCATCAGGGGCGGCAGCGTGCCCTCCACCCGCGACTCCAGTTCCCGCACCGTCAGGGCCGTCATGGGGCCGGGCACGAGGTCGTACCCGCCCGGCACGGGCCGCGCGACGCGGGCCAGCAGGTCGCGCCCCAGGAAGTCCAGATCGCCGTGCCGGGTGATCAGGCCGCCCGGCGTGACGCGCAGCGCCGGACGCGGTGGCCGGTCGTACCGCAGGACGGGCGCGCCCCTGGGGACCGCGCGGTCCGGAGCGGGCAGCAGCAGCGTCTCCCCGATGGCCCGGCCGCCCGACACCGCCCGGTACGCGTCGCGCGCCGCGCCGTCCGGGAATTCCAGCAGCGTCACGCCCTGGTGAAACACCAGCCGTTCGCGCCGCGCGGCCCAGCCCTGCACGGTGCTGCGGACCCCGCCCGGCACGGGGGCCGCCGAGGCGCGTTCCAGTCTGCCCAGCAGCGCGTCCAGCGTCATGCCGCCCTCCAGCGCCGCGTACACGCTCTCGCGCGTGAGGCGGTACGTGACGGAATGCTCGTCGAAACGCACGGCCTCCGCGGCGCGCAGCAGGCCCAGCGCCGCCGCGTCCAGCTGCGCCGGGTACGCCACGACCTCGAAGTTCGGCTGCACCACCCACGCGGGTCCGCCCGGCGTGGATGGCGCGTCCGGCGCGGGCGTGACGACCGCTCCCTCGCCCTCGCCCGTCACGCTCACGAGGCCCAGCGTGCGGAGCGGCCCGGTGAGCGCCTCGGTCAGCCAGGGCCGCCACTGCAGGCCCTGCCCGCGCCACGACGGGAGGCGCAGCGTGTCGGGCGTGCTCGCCTCGAACACCTGCGCGAGCTGCGCCACCGTGAGGGGCGGCACCTCGCGCAGCACGGCCAGCAGCGCCGCCCGGAGCGGGTGCAGGTGCGCGACGAGCTGCCCGGACGGCTCCCACGTCTCCGCCAGCCCCGGGTACAATCCGCGCAGCGCGTCCGGGCTGAACGCGTGCAGGTCGGTGGCGGCCGGGGTGGGCTGCAGCGCCTCGCCCTGCACCTCGAGCAGGCCGCCCAGCTGCGTGACCTCCAGCCAGAACTCCAGGTCCGGCAGGGCCGGGGCGCGCTTCTGGAGGCGTTTCAGGGCGTTGCGGTTGTACTCGCCGGTTTTGGTGAGTGCGAGGCCGCCCTCGGCCCGCACGGCCCGCAGCGTCTCCTGCAGCTGCAGCTGCGTCCGCTGCGGCGCGGGCACGGGGGCCGGAGCAGCAGGCGACTCCTGGGCGGGCAGGGCGAGCCGTGCGGGGGGGCGCGGCGCGTCCGGCAGGGCCGCCAGCAGCCGTTCGTCCGCCGTCACGAGCGAACTGCCTGCCTCGAGGCCCCGCCCGAACCCCTCCATGAACGGGTTCGGGAGCGTGAACGGCATCAGCAGCCCGTCCGCCAGCAGCGGCCAGATCACCTCCGCACCCGCGAAGGCCGCCGGGCGGAAGTGCCGGTACAGTTCCACCGGGGCGGGCTTTCCGTCCGGGCGCAGGCCACGCACGCGCGCCGCGACCAGCAGCGCCCAGCCGTCCTGCACGCCCCCGGCCCGCTTCACCTCGCCCAGCAGGAACACCTCCAGCGGCGTCAGCGTCTTCACGAGCGCCCCGAGACGGGCGGAACTCTCCAGTGTCCGCTCGACCGCCGTGCGCGCCTTCTGGATCTGGCGCGCGTCCTCGCCCGGCGCGAACCGGGCCGCCATCCGGATGAGCTGCGGGGCCGCCATCCGCTCCAGCAGCGCGTCGAGCCGCAGACCGGGGTGCGCGGCCTGACCGGCGGACTGTCCGGGCCGCTCGCCGGTCATTCGCCTTCACCGCCCGCGCGAGTGCCCAGCAGTTTCGGGGTGTGCCCGGCCTTCAGCAGGGCCGCCTGCAGGCGCTCCACGCTGGCGGGAAGCACCAGCGCGAAGAGCGGGTCGAGGCGCGCCGCGATGTGCGGCGTGAGGCGCGGGTCCTGCATGAGCGCGTCGAGGTCGGCCGCATCCTGCACCTCCAGCAGTGCCAGCGGCCGGTGCGCCGTGAGGCGCGTCACGCCCGCCAGCGGGTCCGGCGGCGCGGCCGGGGGTTTCGGGGGGCGTCCCCGGCGTTTCGGGGTGGCCGCTTCTTCCGGCCCGGCGGGCGGGGGCGCGTCGTCCGTCCCGGCAGGTGCGGGGGCCGCGCCTCCGCGCCTGCCGGTCGTCCGGGCCTTGGGGGGCGTGTCCTGCGCGCCTTCGGTCCGGGTGGTGCGCCGCCGCTTGAGCGCCTCGATCTGCCGGAGCGCCACCTGCACCGGGTCTTCCGCCTCGCGTCTGCGGCCCGCCGGGCTCACGCCGTCACTCCGGACACCGGCAGGCCCTCACCGGCCAGCAGGCCCTCGCCGTCCACGATGCGGTACGCGTACCCCTGCTCCGCCAGGAACAGCTGCCGGTGGTGCGCGTGGTCCTCCTCGGTCGTCTCGCGCGTCACGACGCTGTAGAACGTCGCGCCGCCCCCGTCCGCCTTGGGCCGCAGCAGCCGCCCCAGCCGCTGCGCCTCCTCCTGCCGCGACCCGAACGCGCCCGACACCTGCACCAGCACCTCCGCGTCCGGCAGGTCCAGCGCGAAATTCCCGACCTTCGACATCACGATCAGGCCCACGCGCCGCTCCCGGAACGCCTGAAACAGCCGCTCCCGCTCCCGCTGCGGCGTCTTGCCCGTGATGAGCGGCGCCTCCTGATCCTGCGCGATGAGCGTCAGCTGATCCAGGTACTGCCCGATGATCAGGGTCGGCACGCCCGCGTGCTCCCGCAGCAGCGCACTCACCACCGCGCGCTTGTCCGGGTTTTCCGCCGCGATGCGGTGCTTCTCGCGGTCCGGTGCGGCCGCGTAACTCACGCGTTCCGCCTGCGGGAGCGGCAGGCGCACCTCCACGCACTCCGCCTGCGCGATGAAGCCCTCCTGCTCCAGCGTCTTCCACGGCCGGTCGTAGCGTTTCGGGCCGATGAGCGCGAACACGTCGCCCTCGCGCCCGTCCTCGCGCACCAGGGTCGCGGTGAGGCCCAGGCGGCGGCGCGCCTGCACTTCCGCCGTGATGCGGAACACCGGGGCGGGCAGCAGGTGCACCTCGTCGTACACGATCAGGCCCCACTCGGCCGCGCCGATCAGGCCCATGTGCGGGTACGCGTCCTTGTCGTCACGTTCCGTGCCGCGCCGACGGTGCGTGAGCATCTGGTACGTGCAGACCGTGACGGGCTTCAGCGGGCGGCCCGGCTCGTACTCGCCCACCTCGTCCGGCGTGAGCGTCGTGCGGGCCAGCAGTTCCCGCTCCCACTGCGCGACGCTCGTGCGGTTGGTGGTGAGCACGAGCGTCCGCTGCCCGACCAGCGTCATGGCGACCATGCCGACCACCGTCTTGCCGCTGCCGGGCGCGAGGACCACCACGCCGCTGCCGCCCTCGGCACTCCCGCCCCGGTAGAAGGCCTCCGCCGCCTGCTGCTGGTACTCGCGCACGCGCAGGGCAGAGGAAAGCGTGAACGCGTACTGCAGCCCGTCGCTGTACCCGGCCTGATCGTCGAGCGGCCAGCCCGCCTCCAGCAGCGCCGTCTTGACGACGCCCCGGTTCACGAGCGGCACCGCGAACACCGCGTCCCCCATCCGGTCCCCGAGCAGCGGGGCCACCGCCCGGTTGCGGCTCAGTTCGGTCAGGAGCGGCGCGTCCGGCGCGTCCACCACCAGCAGCAGCCCGCCGTCGTGCGCCACGAGCCGCAGCCGCCCCCAGCGGAGCGTCAGTTCGCGCAGGTCGTGCAGCACGTTCTGCGGCACCGGGAACTTCGCGTGCCGTTCCAGCGCCGCCACCATCTGCTCGGCGCTCACGCCTGCCGCCGCCGCGTTCCACAGGGACAGGGGCGTGATGCGGTACGTGTGCAGGTGCTCCGGGCTGCTCACCAGTTCCGCGAAGGCCGCCAGGTCCCGGCGCGCGTCCTCGGCACGCGGGTTGAACGCCTCCAGGAACACGGAACGGTCCGCCTGCACGATGAGCGGATTGGCGGGGTCGAAGGTCACGCGCCGAGTATAGCGGCCCACCCGACCCAGGACTTTTGCCCCGGACAGAAGTGCCCTGGACGCCGTCTTCATCGGCTCTTTACGCAGTTTCGTCTTCACGGAACCTGCACAGCAGACGGACAGTTCGTTCGACGACCGGGTTCAAGCTGTGGGCACGAAAGAGGAACGCCCGGACGGGCGCTCCAGAAGGAGAACCACCATGAACAAGAAGCTGATGACCGCCCTGACCGCCCCCGCCCTGATCGCCGCGCTGACCCTCGGCAGCCTCGCCTCCGCCTCCACCGTCACCTACGACGTCGGCGTGGACGGCAGCAGCGTCAGCAGCCCCCTGATCGTCGGCAACAGCACCCAGACGATCCGCCTGCCCCTCAGCAGCCTGGGCGGCACCCTGCCCGGCGACCTGAGCATCTCGGCCAGCAACCTGCCGGACGGCGTGACCCTCAGCCTGAACAGCGCGGCCGTGGACGGCGACAGCGTGGTCCTCTCGGTCAGCACCCAGGACAGCAACGACGCGTCCTTCTCGGCGGGCGTGGACGCCCTCGCGAACGTCAGCGTGATCGCGGGCGGCAAGACCCTCACGCTCTTCCAGGTGCCGGTGCAGACCGCCGTGATCGACACCACGCCCCGCTTCCAGAACGCCTTCTTCGACAACTGATCCCGGACTGAGCTGAACGCCAGGAGTTCAGCCGAGCGAGGGAAGACGCCGGGCCGATCCGCACTGAAGGTGCAGGTCGGCCCGGCCTTCTGAAGGTGATCTGCGTGCAGCGCCGCCACCGGGCGAGACCGGGGCGGCGCTGCGTCCGTGACGCGTGGGGCGGTCAGGGGCGCGTGCCGTCCTGTGGGGCGGTCAGGGGCGCGTGCCGTCCAGGTCCGGTGTGACGGGGGTGGCCGTGCCGTCCGGCGTCCAGCCGAACACCGCGACGTTCGGGTACCCCAGGCCGTGCAGCAGGTCGAGCTGCGGGGCGAGGGCCGCGCCGCCCGGCCCGACCCGGATGCCCGGCCAGACGTTCGCGGCGGGCGGGAACAGCAGCGGGACCGCGCGGTACAGGGCCGGGAAGGGGTAGTACAGCATCGGCATGGCGACCTCCAGGCCCGGCCAGTGCCGCCAGTCCTGCAGCGGGTCCACCCTTCCGAACACGGCGGCGCTCACGAGGCCCTGCCCGCCCGCGTCCCGGTAACTGCGGACGAGCCGCCCCGCCAGGGCCGTGACCGTGTCCCGCCGGAAGGCCTGCCACAGGTGCCGGTCCTGCATCTGTTCTCCGTTCGGGTCCCGGCCGCGCAGGGTGCCCGCGTCGATGCCGGTCTGCTCCCGGAAGGCCTGCACGGCGGCCGGGTGGTACCCGAAGTTCGCCTCGCGCGGGTAGCGGAGGTAGTCGAGGTGCAGGCCCACGTCCGGGTACGTGCGGCCGAGTTCGGCGGTGAGGGCGGCGAGCAGGTTGCCGACGTCCGGGTCGCTGGGGTCCACGAAGCCGAGGCGGCTCACGTCGAGGCTCGTGCGGCCGTCCTCGCTGAGGGTCGCGTAGCGGTCCTGCCAGAGCGGCGTGACGGGAATCCCGAACTGCCGGTCGGGCCGCCAGTACAGCGTCTCGAACCAGACGTTCAGGTGCAGGCCCTCGCGCCGCGCGACCCGGCTGGCGAGCGCGAGGGCGTCGTACTGCAGTTTCATGGGGGCGACGCTGGACGTCCAGATGGCGCGCCCGTGGTAGAAGCCCTCCAGCAGCACGTCCGTGAAGCCCGCCTGCCGCGCGGCGACCAGGGTGCGTTCCAGTTCCTGCGGCTGCTCGGGCGGGCGCAGCCACACGGCGGTCCGGTGCGCCTGCGCGTGCGCGCCCGTGACGGACCCGAGTGCCAGGGCGGCCAGCAGGGCACGCAGGAGCGCAGACGGGGTACGGGGTGGGGGCGTGAAGGCCATGCCGTGACTGTAGCGGGCAGGCACGGTGCGGGGCGTGCGCGTTGTCTCAAGGGCCGCTTCAGGTCCGGTCAGCGCGCCGTCAGGCACGGTCTGGTATACTCTTCTGGCCTGGGGGTGACCCGGTTTCGACAGGTTCATCTGAAGGTGATACGGCGTGTCGAGGTGCCGATGGCCTCGTAAAAAATCGGCAAACCCTTTAACTGGCAACGTTAAGTTCCAGCCTACCTACGCCCTCGCTGCTTAAGTGAGGCCAGTCCCGGAAAGCCCCGCCTTCGGCGTTCCGACGACTGCATAAATGAAGGCTAGCCCCGGCGACCCCCGTTGACCGGACGCGAAACCCAAAGCGGGGTAAGGTTCGGGATGCCTGCCCGTGGGCCCGCCCGTTCCCGACAACCAGAGTGCGGGATACACACGTAGATGTACACCGGACGGGGACTTGGACGAGAGTTCGATTCTCTCCACCTCCACCAGCCGCAGCCTCCCCGGACACCCGGGGAGGCTGTTTTCTGACGTGCGGCGGTGACGCCCGGGCCTGCGCCCGCTATACTTCGGACCTGCCAGTCCCGGCCGGAATGGTGGAATCGGTAGACACAAGCGACTTAAAATCGCTCGCTGCGAAGCGTACGGGTTCAAGTCCCGTTTCCGGCACCACCTGCGCCCCGCCCCCTGTGGTCGGGGCGTTTCGCTTGCGTGGCCCGCACGAACGGTCCCCGCCGCTCACGGGGAGGGCGGGGACGGACAGGGGGCAGGGGGACGCGGGCAGCGGAGCGCGGCGGGGGGGAGGAGCTGTGCGTCCGAGTGTGCCGCCCGTGCCTGACGCGCTCCTGAAGTGAGGCGCGGGCGGCCCGCACGCCGCGTCCGTCAGTCGAAGTCCTTGCGGAGGGTGGCCATGCGTCCGGGGATGACGTACAGGTACTCGATCAGGTTCTCGAGGAGTTCCACCATGCGCTCGGCCGTCTGGGCGTCCGTGTCGCGGTCGAGGTCGAAGTGCGCGTTGAGGCTGCCTCCCTCGCGCATCGTCTGCCCGAGTTCCAGGATGGGTCTGCCGAGGTCGCGGGACTGCGGCAGATCGCGTATCAGCTTGCTGAGGCTGCGGTCGCGGATGCCTTCGGGGTTGGGGTAGGCGTGCCGGATGATGCCTTCCAGCGTCTTGCGGGCCAGCGTGGCGACGGCGCTCGGGATGCCGCCGTTGAGGGTGGAGAGGGTGTCCACGTACGCCTTCTGGATGCGTTCGGGCGCCATCTCGTAGTCCTTCATGGGCTGACGCGCGTCGGCGTAGGACGGGTGGACGTACAGGCGCGTGAAGCGCGGGCCGTCCAGGTCGAAGCCCAGGTAGCGGAGGACGGCGTGGCAGGTGGGGTTCGGGCAGCGGACCACGGCGAGCCAGGTGTCTTCCTCGTGGTAGTGGCCGCCGGACACGTCGATGGAGAGGTCCTTGTTGCACACGCCGCAGGTGCTGTTGAGCCGCAGGGGCCGGGCGGGGGTGCTGTCGTCGTTCCAGGCAACGATGGAGTGGAGCGGGACGCTGCGCATGGCTCAGGGTAGCAGGGTGCCGCTGTGGTGGGCGCGCATGTTCTGGACGTGACCGCCCTCCGGACGGGGGCATGGGAAGCGCCACCCCGGGGTGATGGGGTGGCGCGGGGTGGTGCACTCGACTGGAATCGAACCAGTGGCCTAAGGCTTAGGAGTCCCTCGCTCTATCCAACTGAGCTACGAGTGCGCTGGGTGGGGCGGGCCTGCCGGGTGGGCGGGTGGCCGGTCCGGGCAGGGAGGAGTATAGCGCCTGGGTGCGCGGCGGGAAACGTGACGCCCGCTCATTTAGTTATATACATAATGGTGCTATACTTTTACCATGAACATCGTCCCCCAGAGTATCCGCGTCGGCACCCACACGCTGCCCGCCCAGGGCGGACTCCTGCACGCCCAGCGCGCCCTCGACCTCCTCGGCGAACCCGCCCCGCACGACTGGCCCACCTACGCCCGCACCCACGACCTGCACGCCCCGCCCCGCGACTTCGGCGCCGGACCCGAACCCACCCTCAGCCTCCCCGAATTCGTCCGGCTCGGCTTCCAGCTCGACACCCCCCAGGCCCGCCGCTGGCAGCGCAGCGCCCAGCGCCTCCTGAGCCGCGTCCTCGCCGGAGACGTCCGCCTGAGCGCCGAGATCGCCGAAGCCAACCCCGACCCGAACGCCGCCCGCTGGCTCCACGCCCGCCTCGAAAACCAGCAGGCCCGCAAGACCCTCATGAGCACCGTCGCCCGCGCCGGCGGCACCAGCGAGGTGTACGGCCAGCTGGGCAGCATCAGCAACGCCTCCGTCCTCGGCAAGGACAGCGCCACCCTCCGCCAGGAACGCGGCGTGAAAAGCACCCGCGACGGCCTGAACACCGACGAACTCCTGCGCCTCAGCTACCTGGAGAGCGCCACCGCCCGCGCCATCGAGGACCACGGTGTGCGCGGCAACGCCGCCATCCTCCGCCTGCACCGCCACCTCGCCGCCCGCGAACGCCAGACCTGGCAGACCCCCACCCCCCCACAGGCCGGCTGACCCGCCCGCCCCGGCGGGTCGGCTGCCCTGCCCGCCCCCTCCGGCTGTCCGAGGTGAACGGAGGGGCGGCACAATCCGTAATACACTGACAGGCGAGTGTTTTCACTCGCTCTTTTTCATTTATCCAGGCGCGTTCCGCCACCGGCGACGGCCCAGCGGCCCGAACCCGGCACGGAACGCCCCGTGTCCACACCCAAGATGCACGCTGGCCCGGCACCGACCGAACCGCCCCCCCCTCACAGGGCCACCCGACGTCACCCTGGCCAGAATGTGTCTGTTCCTGCTCCCGCCGCCACGCACGACCCCCCAGACGTGCCGACGACCGGGAGTGACACTCAAAGGAGCCATATGACCGTACTGTTCGTCATTCTGGCGCTCCTGGTCGGGCTGGCACTCGGACTTCAGGGAGGGCTCTCGAAAGGACGCGCGGACCGCGCCGTGCTCGACGACGCCCTCATGCGCGAGGCGCAGGCACAGGCCCAGCAGGTCCGGGCCGACGCCGAAACGCAGGCCCGCGAACTGCGCGCCGAAGCTGCCCGTACCCGCGAGGAAGCCAGCCGACTCATCCAGGACGCCGAGACCCGCCAGGCCCACGCCGCCCAGCAGCGCGAACAGGCGCTCGCCGACGCCGCCCGCGAACGCGGCGACGCCGAACGCGACCGCCTGGACGCCCAGCGCGAACGCGAGAGTCTCAAACAGGACCGCCAGGAAACGAAACGCGAGCGCGACGAACTCAAACGCGAGATCGAACGCCTCAACCGCCGCGCCGAACAGCTCGACGCCCGCGGCGAGAAGCTCGACGGCATCGAAGAGAAACTCGAAGCGCAGGAACGCCGCCTGCAGGAAGACGCCGCGCACCTCCAGGAACGCCTGCGTGGCGCGGAGCTGAAACTCTACGAGGTGGCCGCCCTCACGCCCGAACAGGCCAGAGAACAGATCCTCAGCAAACTCGACGCCGAACTCGAAGACGAGAAGGCCATCCGCGTGCGCGCCATGCAGGAACGCGCCAGCAGCGACGCCAAACGCCACGCCCGGCACGTCATCGCGCAGGCCATCCAGCGCAGCGCGTCCGAAACGTCCGCCGCGCTCTCCGTGTCGGTCGTCCCCATCCCCAGCGACGCCATGAAGGGCCGCATCATCGGCCGCGAGGGCCGCAACATCCGCGCCTTCGAATCCCTGACCGGCGTGGACCTCATCATCGACGACACGCCCGAAGCGGTCATCCTGTCCAGCTTCAACCCGGTCAGGCGCGAGGTCGCCAAACACGTCCTCGAAGCGCTCGTGCAGGACGGACGCATCCACCCCAGCCGCATCGAGGAGATGGTCCACAAGGCGCAGGACGACATGAAGACCTTCATCCACAGCCAGGGCGAGGAGGCCGCCAGCAGCAGCGGCGTCATCGGCCTGAAACCCGGCCTGGTACAGCTGCTGGGCCGCATGTACTTCCGCACCAGTTACGGTCAGAACGTCCTGAAGCACAGCGTGCAGGTCGCGCACCTGACCGGCATCATGGCCGCCGAACTGGGCCTGGACGTCACGCTCGCCCGCCGCGCCGGACTGATGCACGACGTCGGCAAGAGCATCGACCGCGAGATCGAAGGCACGCACGTCGACATCGGCATCTCGCTCGCACGGCGCTTCGGCGAACCGATGGAAGTCATCGACGCGATCGCGCACCACCACGACCCCGAGAACGGCGAGACGCTGTACTCGGTGCTCGTCGCCGCCGCCGACGCCATCAGTGCCGCCCGGCCCGGCGCGCGCCGCGAGGAACTCGAAAGCTACATCAAACGCCTCGAGAACCTCGAACACATCGCCGTCAGCTTCCCCGGCGTGCAGACCGCGTACGCCGTGCAGGCGGGCCGTGAGGTGCGCGTCCTCGTGCAGCCGGACAAGGTCAGCGACGCGCAGGCCACCCTGCTCGCCCGCGAGATCGCCAGCCGCGTGGAGCAGGACATGGAGTACCCCGGGCAGGTGCAGGTCACGGTGGTCCGCGAGAGCCGCGCCGTGGAGATCGCCAAGTAATTCTGAGCTGACCCCTCAATGCGGCGCGGCCCTTCCACTTCGGGAGGGCCGCGCTTCCTGTGTGACGTTCAGGTTCGGACTTTTCGTGGGTCCGGAGTCGCGTGTGCCCCGCCGCTCCTGGGGTGCGGGCCGTGCGGGGCGGTCACGCCCACGAGGTCGTCCCCGGAGGCCGGGGGAGGGGTGCGGCGGGTCAACGTCTGCCAGACCTGCCGGAGTCGGTGCAGGAGGTGCGTCATGCTCCAGTGTACCCAGGTGGGCGGCCGGGCGGGAGGACAGATGGACGCGCCCGGTCCTGCCGTCAGGACCGGGTGCATGTGATGAGGGAGGGTCCGTCAGACGGTGTTGATCCGATTCCAGGGATGCCGGGAACAGCACCGACATCCCTGCCACCTCCTCAAAACCGTACTTGTTGGTGCTCGTTTCGCTCGGCTGAACTCCAAAAGTTCAGCTCAAAACCGTATCAATTCCGGGCGGGTGTGCCGTTCACGTCTCCGGCCTTCTGCTGGCGGGCGGCCTCCAGTCTGCGTTTCAGGCCGCGTTCCTTGAGGCCTTCGGCGAGGTAGTAGCTGCCGACCACTGCGGCGGCGCTCACGACCTGCAGGGTCAGGCCCTCCCAGGTGGGGTACACGCCCAGCCACAGGCTCGTCCACGAGGGGAGGGTCAGGCCGCTGACGCCGTGCACGGGGAACCAGCCGACGAGCTGCAGGACGTGGACGGTGTTGCCGACCATGACGGCCAGCACGGCGCAGATCATCATGCCGGTCCAGACGAGCAGTTTCTTCATGGGGAGTTTCGCCTGCAGCGCGAACACGAGGACGCCCACGCCGATCACGGCGACGAGGCCCAGGCCCGTGCCGCTCAGGACGGGCGCCGCGCCGGACTGCAGCGTGAGGGACTGCAGGAACAGCACCGTCTCGAATCCCTCGCGGTAGATGCTGGTGAAGCCGAGCACGGCCAGCCCCACCCACTGCCCCACCTGGCGGCCCATCAGGTTGTGCTTGGCCTTCTGGAAGTCGGCCATGCGGTCGTTCCAGTACACCTGATGGAAGAACCAGTTCATGATGACGAGCAGCACGGCGATGGCGATCACGCTCACGACCGCTTCGAGCCGCTCGCCGAAGCGCGCGAAGAGGGACAGGGTGCCGCTCATGACGAGCCACGTTCCGGCCGTGGCGAGGAAGGCGAGGGCCGCGCCCCACCACATGGGGCGCCGCAGGTGGCGCACCTCGGGGCGGCGCAGGCTGCCCATCAGGGCGGCGAGGATCAGCACGGCCTCCAGGCCCTCGCGGAACACGATGACGCCCGCGTTCGTGGCGACGGCGGCGGGCGCCTGTTCGGTGCCGAGCAGTTCGCCGGTCTGGTCGAGGGCGGCGTTCAGCTGCGCGGCGCTGGCCTGCACGGCCGCGATGGGCGCGCGGTCCCGGATGAGGCGCGCGAGTCCGGCGGGCGTCTCGCCGTTCCAGAAGAGGTTCTCGAGGCGCAGCTTGAGGTCCGGGGCGAACACCGCGATGCGCGCCTCGGGGCCGCTTTCCAGGGTGGCGTAGGCGTCGAGCCTGGCGGTCTCGGCCTGCTCGTAGTTGTGCGCGGTGACCGCACTCAGGACGTTGTTCAGCTGGCTGCGGATCACGTCGAGGTCGCCGCTCGCGTCGTGGCGTTTCCAGGCGTTGGGGAACTGCGCCTCCAGCTGGGTCTGCACGTCCGTCACGGCGGCCTGCAGGGCGGCGCTGGTGGGCGGGTCGCGGTGCGCGGCGGCCCCTTCGAGCCGGGCGTTCAGGGCGGCGAGGGCCGCCTGCGTGGCCTGCACGGCGCGCGTGTCCGGCAGGAGGGGCGCGAGGTCGGTGTAGGCGGTGGTGGCGCCCGCCAGGAAGGTCCTGGCCTCGGTGATCTCCAGGTCGCGTTTCACGGTGACCCTTCCGGCGTCGCCGCTCACGCCGCGCGCGTACTCGACCGGCACGAGTGCCAGGAAGCGCAGGGCCTGCCCGGCCCGCAGGCGCTGCTCGCGTTCGCTGAGCGGCGCGGCACGGAAGCCGTTCAGGTCCCGCGTCACGCGGTCCAGGCTGGCGGGCAGGGCCTGCAGGTCGGCGGTGGTGGCGCTGAGGGCGGCGTCGCCGCGCGCGGAGCGGTACGCGGGCGCGAGCAGTGCGAAGTACCCCTGGGCCAGGGCGGCCTGTTCGGCGCTGCGGGTGCGGTAGTCCTTGCTGCGCGCGTCCTTCAGGGCGGCGAGCGCGCCGTTCAGGCGGGCCTGGTAGCCGTCGAGCAGGTCGGCGCGCACGGCGTCCAGGGCCTGCGCGGGCGTGATCTTCCGGGCCTGCAGGGCCTGGACGGCGGTGGTCGCGTCGGCGTTCAGGCGCGTGAACCTGCTCGCCACCCGGAACTCGCGCGCCTGCAGCCAGTCGCTCGCCGCGCCCGCGTTCCCGGCCTGCACCTGGCGTTCCAGGGCCGCGTACGCGCCGCCCAGCCACGCGGTCCACACGCGCGACTGCGCGGCCGCGAAGCCCGCCTCGTCGCCCGTGCGGGCCGCCTGCAGCGCCGTCCCGAACTGCTCGCGGACGGTGCTGGCCGAGGCGGGAGCCTGTGCGCGCAGCGGGCCGTCCAGGGTCGTCAGGTACGTGCGCTGCGCGTCCTGCACGAGTTGCGCGGCCTGCGCCGGGTCGTACCCGACCTCCAGGGCGGCGTCGGCGAGGCCGGTGCGGACGGTGTCGGCGGGCGTGGCGTAGTCGGCGGCGGCGGCCGTGCCGAGCAGGCCGAGCAGCGTCAGCAGGGCGCGCTTCATTCGCTGACCTTCACGCCGAGCAGCGCGGCCGCCTGCATGAGCCGCCCGGTGATGACGGTCGCGCGGTTCTGCGCTTCCTGCTGCAGGGTGTCGGCCTGTTCGGGCGTGAAGTGCCGGACCTTCTCCTGCACGCTCAGGCGCGCCACGTAGCCCTTCAGGCTGCCGAGGCCCGAGGTGATCTGCGCGTCCAGCTGCGCGTTCCTGGCCTTCACCTGCGGGGACAGGCCGCGGTACATGGCTTCCCAGGAGGCGACGTTGCCCTGCAGGTCCGACAGGCGCGAGATGACCACGAAGTCCGTGCGGGTGGTGCGGCTGCCGAGCACGAAGCGCGAGGTCTTCCAGTTCTCGAAGAAGACCGGGCCGACGGTGGGAACGTTGCCGACGAGCGCGCCGAACACGTCGCTCTGCGTGGGCGTCCACGCGGCGGCGGCGGCCTGCAGGGCGTTCGTCTGCCGGTTCAGCTCGGTCGCGGCGGCCTTGAGGACGTTCGCGTCGGGGAGCGCGTCGCCGAAGCCGACCCGGCCGTCGCCGTCCACGTCCGTCGGCACGCCGGACGAGAAGGTCCGGACGGTGTTCCAGAGGGTGCCTTCGTTCACGCCGAAGAGGTTGCCGGGTCTGGGGAGCACCCTGCCGTTCGGGAGCTTCAGGTCGAAGGGCACGACGTCCTCTCCGCCCTCGGCGGCGCTCGTGCCCGCGTCGAGGATCAGGTCGTACTGCGAGAGGCTGTTCACGCCCGCCACGATGCCTTCCACCTCCTCGTACACCGGGCTCGCCTGCGTCCACCCGGCCCGCGCGGCGCGCAGGGCGGCCACGGCGGCCCTGTCGCTGCTCAGCTTGCGGTAGTCGAACCCGGCGGCCCTGGCGCGGGCGTAGTACGCGTCGGCGCCCCGGACGAGGGCGGCGGTGCCCTTCGCCTGCACCTGGAGGCGCGCGGTCAGGTACGTCTTGACGCCGCTCAGGTCGTTGCCGGGGGTGGCCGCCCCGGCGTGCGTGGCGAGGAGGGCGGTGGGGAGCAGGGTCAGGGTGAGCAGGGGCAGGGGAGAAAGGCGGGTCATGTACAAGTCCTCCGATATATCCGACTGGATTAGTCGGGTTTATGGAGTCATCTTGCCTCCGCCGCCCGCCCGCCGTCAACCACCCGCCCGGCACCTTCCGCCACCCGCCAGAAAAAAGCCCCGCGCACGGCGGGACCGGACACCTCCGGACACAGCGGTCCTACGCGTTCCGCTGGCCCTGCAGGTACAGTTCCAGGATCTGCACGGCGGCCGCCTCGTCCAGGTCGCTGGCGCCCAGGTCGCGGGCCCGGCGGGTGGTGAAACGCTCGTCCTGGTACACGACCTGCATGCCGGCCGCCTGCAGTTCCCGCGCGAAGGACCGCACGCGGTCGGCGGTGGGACTCTGCGCGCCGTCCGTCCGCAGCGGGAGGCCCACCACGAGCAGCGTCGCGCCCTCGGATTTCAGGCGGGCCTGCACCTGCCGCACGTCCCAGACGAGGCGCTTGCGGTCCAGGCTGCCGCGCCCGAAGGCCAGCGTCCCGTGATTCACCGCGAACCCGATCCGGTGACGGCTCACGTCCAGCGCCAGCACGGTCGGCAGGGCGCCCGCTTCGGGGGAGGGGGGGACGGTCACGCCGTGCCGCCACTGGCGCGCGCGGCCCGCAGGAACACCTGGGCGGCGCGCGTCACCTCGTCCTCGGTCGTGGCCGCCCCGAAACTGAAGCGCAGGCTGGCGCGCGCGTCCCGCTCGTTCAGGCCCAGCGCCGTCAGCACGTGACTGGGCTGCATGGTGCCCGCACTGCACGCACTGCCCGCGCTGGCCGCCACGCCCTCCATGTCGAGGTTCATCAGCAGCGCCTCGCCGTCCGCGCCGTGCGCCGTGAACGACGCGACCTTCGGACTGCCGTCCGGGCGGTGGTTGCGGCTCACGCCCGGCACGTCCAGTAGCCGCGTCATCCGGTCGTTCAGGGCGCGCAGGTGAGCGAAGGTGGCGGGCCGCTCCCGCACCGCCTCGCGCAGCGCCACGCCCGCCGCGTACACGCCCGGCGCGTTCTGCGTCCCGGCCCGCAGGCCCTTCTCCTGCCCGCCGCCCAGCTGCACCGGCGGCAGCTCCAGCCCGCGCCGCACGTACAGGTACCCCACGCCCAGCGGCCCGCCCCACTTGTGCGCGCTGAACGACGCGAAATCCACGCCCCAGCCGTGCAGGTCCACCTCCAGCACGCCCGGCGACTGCACCGCGTCCGTATGAAACAGCGCGCCGCCCGCGTGCGCCACGGCCGCCAGGGCCGCCACGTCCTGCACCACGCCCGTCTCGTTGTTCGCGTGATGCACGCTCACCAGGAAGGTGTCGGGCCGCAGGGCCGCCCGCAGCGCCTCCGGCGTCACGGTCCCGCCCGGCCCGGGCGGCAGGAACGTCACGTCCACGCCCTGCGTCTGCAGCCAGCGGGCCGGGGCGAGCAGTGCCGAGTGCTCCAGGGCCGTCGTCACGATGTGCCCCGCGTGCCCGCGCGCGCCCGCGAGGCCCAGCAGCACGTGGTTGTCGCCCTCGGTGCCGCCGCCGTTCAGCAGCAGTTCCAGCGGGTGCGCGCCCAGCGCGGCGGCCGCCATGCCGCGCCCCTCCTCCAGCCGTTCCCGGATGACCTGCCCGGCCCGGTGCACGCTGGCAGGATTGCCGGGCAGCGCGGCCACCTCGGCGTACGCGGCGAGCGCCGAGGGGCGCATCGGGTGCGTCGCGGCGTAATCGAGGTACGTGACGCCCGGACCGGCGTGCGGGCCGCTCATCGGGCGGGGAAACTCGTGAATTCCTGCCCGTTGACGCGCACCACGAACACCGCGTCCCCGCGCACCACGATGCCGTCCTGCTGCGCCGTCGCGCCCGCCGCACTGCTGCTGGGCGTGCCGCTCAGCACGGTGCGTTCCCCGTCCTGATCGCGCACCACGATGTCCACCGTGCCGTCCGGCAGGGTGGCGGGGAAGGCGTACTCCAGCCGCACCGTGCGCGTCGGCGTGGCCGCCGGGGCGGGTGTCGCCGGAGTGGTCGCGGGCGTGCCGGTGGCGGGCGTGGACGGCGTGGTGGTGTCCGTGCCGCCCGTGGTGGGCGTCGCCGGGATGCTGTTCGGGTCGGTCGTCACGCCGCTGTCGGCGGGCGTGGTGACGGGGTCCGGCGTGACGGGCGCGGGCGGCGGCACGTACACGGGCGGCGGGAGCGGCAGCGCGCCCGCACTCTGGCTCGGTCCGGCGAAGGCGACGCTCGCCACCGTCAGCGTGACGGGCGACCCCACGTCCACCTTGGTGTACGCGGCAGGCGTCTGCGACAGCACAGTGTTCTCGCGGGCGCTGCTGTTCTGCCGCGTCACGCGGTTCACGACGAGCCCCGCGCGGCGCACGAGGTCGCGCGCGTCGTCGAAACTCAGGCCCGTCAGGGGCGGCAGCCACGTCTGCTTGCTGCCGATGCCGCCCGACACGAGGAGCGTCACCTTGTCGCCCCGCTGCGCGGTCGCGCCCGCCGGGGGCAGCTGCGCGATCACGCGGCCCTTCGGGGTGTTCGTGAAGGTCCCGTCCACCGTGACCACCGGCCCGCGCGTGAGGCGGTTCTCGGCCAGCGCCACCGCCACCTGATCCATGCTCAGGTCGTCCAGGCGCGGTACGGTCAGCGGTGGCGGGTTGTTGACGGTCAGCGTCACCTGCCGTCCCGCCGGGAGACTGCTGCCCGCGGGCGGATCCTGCGACACCACCGACCCGACCGGCAGGCCCGGACCCTCGCCGTCCGCGTACACCACCAGGAACCCGCTGTCCGCGAGTTTCTGTGCGGCCTGCTCGGCGGGCTGCCCCACCACCTTCTGCACCTCGTGCACCGGCGGGTTCAGGTAGATGCGGGCCGCCTGCGCGCCCAGGTATCCCGCGCCGCCCAGGAACAGCAGGCCCGGCAGGACCGCCCACACGCTCAGCACGGGCCGCCGACGCCGCAGACGGCCGCGCCGCAGCGGCGCGAGCACCTGCGCGTTCAGGGCCGTCGCCTCCTCCAGGGTGCGCTCGGCGGGCGTCAGGTACGCCAGCTGCGGCTCGCTGCCCTCCGGGAACACCACCTCGGCGTCCGGCAGCGCGAAACCCTGCTCGGCGAGGCCCGTCGCGAGGTCCCGCAGGCCCTGCACTTCCAGTTCCCCGCGCACGGGGAGCGCCAGGAACGCCGCGAGCGGCTGCCCCTCCAGCGCCTTCCACACCGCGTAG
The DNA here is from genome assembly GCF_014646915.1 of Deinococcus aquiradiocola. NCBI lineage: Bacteria > Thermotogati > Deinococcota > Deinococci > Deinococcales > Deinococcaceae > Deinococcus > Deinococcus aquiradiocola. The sequence goes on from NZ_BMOE01000022.1 coordinate 21,690, forward strand.
TACGCGCCGGGCCGCGCGACCACGTCCAGCAGGCCCGCCGGGGCGAGGGCCTTCAGGGCCGAGCGGTACCGGTGAAACGAGCTGCGCTGCGCGGAACTGCTCACCTGGAACCACGCCAGGCGCAGCGGCTCCGGCTGGGAGGGCGTGCTGACGCTGTACAGCACCACGTGACCGTCGCGTGCCAGTTCGGACAGCACCTCGTATTTACTGTCGATTCTGTCCGCGTTCTGGGTCATGCCAGAGGGAAGTATAGCGGCCCGCCATGAGCGGCGCAGGACGCGCGGCACGCACCGGGCGTCACAGGCGTTCCGGCAGGCGTTCCAGCCCGTCCAGACTCAGGTCCCGCAGGGCCTCCTGCACGCTCTGCCCGTGGACGGGGTGCTGCCAGTGCGGCGCGATGTCCCGCAGCGGCGCGAGCACGAAGGCCCGCGCGAAGGCCTGCGGGTGCGGCAGCGTCAGGCGAGGCGTGTGCAGCACCGCGTCCCCGTACCCGATCAGGTCGAGGTCCAGCACCCTCGGCCCCCAGCGTTCCAGCCGCACGCGCCCGCTGAGGGCCTCGACGCCCAGCAGGGCCAGCATCAGCGCCTGCGGGCCGAGCGGCGTCTGCAGGCTCAGGGCGGCGTTCAGGTAGTCCGGCTGGCCGTCCGGGCCGCCCACCGCGCGCGTCCGGTACAGCCACGACGTGCCGGTGACGGTGCCCAGGTCCGCGAGCGTGTCGCGCGCCTGCCGCAGCGCCGTGAGCGGATCGCCGAGGTTCGCGCCGAGCGCGATCAGGGCCTCGCCCGCCGCGCGGGGGGCCGGGTCACTCAAGGGCGCGCCGTCCGAACCCCATGGGTCTGGCCGTCACGGCGGCGCGCGTCACGGTCAGTTCGGCCGTCACGTCACGCAGCACGCCCGGCAGCGGCGCGTGCGGCTTGTGCACCCGGACGGTCACGGCGTCCAGCAGCGCCTGCTCGCGCAGCAGTCGGCGCGCGATGTTCCCGGCCAGCACCTCGATGAGCTGCACGCGCGTCTGCGTCGTCTCGTGCTGCACGGCCGCGAACACCCGCTCGTAGTTCACGGCGCGGTCCAGTTCGTCCGGCAGGTCGCTGAAGTCCCAGTGCAGTTCGGTGTCCACCACGAACCGCGCGCCGAAGCGCGCCTCCTCTTCGTACACGCCGTGGTGGGCGTGGAATTCCATTCCGGACAGGACGACCTTGCTGCTCATGCGTGCCAGTGTACAGGCTGGCCGTCGGCGTCACTGTCGGCGCGGGCGCCGCGTGGCGGGCGTGTTCCCGCGTCATTCCGGCAGCGGCACCTGACCGAGCACGGCCGCCTGCACGCGCAGCGCCTGCGTGTGCGCGGCCACGTCGTGCACGCGCACCATCGCCGCGCCGCAGCGGGCCGCGTGCAGGTGCACGGCGACGCTGCCCGCGTCCCGGTCCCCGGCGAGTGCCGCGCCGCCCAGCGTGCCCACGAAGCGTTTACGGCTCGCGCCGACCAGCACCGGGTCCGGCCTGGCCGTCAGGTCCGGCAGGTCGCGCAGCAGGGTGACGTTGTGCGCCAGCGTCTTCCCGAAGCCCAGGCCCGGGTCGAGCAGCACGCCCGGCACGCCCGCCGCCCTCGCCGCGCTCGCCTGCGCGTGCAGGTAGGCGTGCACCTCGCGCGTCACGTCGTCGTAGCGGGGGGCGTGCTGCATGCTGCGCGGTTCGCCCTGCATGTGCATGATGCAGGCGGCGGCGCCCGCGTCGGCGCACACACGCGTCATCTGTGGGTCGCGCAGGCCGGACACGTCGTTCACGAGGTGCGCGCCTGCCCGCAGGGCCGCTTCGGCCACCTCGGGCTTCAGGGTGTCGACGCTCAGCACGGCGTTCCAGCCGCTCAGTTCCCGCAGGACCGGCAGGATCCGGTCGAGTTCCGTCTCGGCCGGGACGGGGTCCGCGCCGGGGCGGGTGCTCTCGCCGCCCACGTCCAGCACCAGCGCGCCCGCCCCGAGCATCGCGCGCGCCTGCGCGAGCGCGGCCGTGAGGGTCGCGTGTCGCCCGCCGTCCGAGAAGCTGTCGGGCGTGACGTTCAGGATGCCCATCACGGCGCAGCCGTCCCACGAGAGCCGCCAGCCGTGCGGGGTGCGGGCCGCGCCGGGCACGGGGCGCGCGAAGTCCAGCCGGAAGGTCACGCGCTCCCGCTGCCCGCGGGTCCTTCCGCGACCGTGCGTTCCGTGGCGGGCCGTTCCGTCACCGCCCGTTCCGAAGAGGGGCGTTCCGGAGAGGGCCGGTCCTCCAGCCGGAAGCTGACGAGCACGCCGCGTCGCCCGTCCGGGTACGCGTCCAGAAAGGCAGGCATGCGCCGACCGCTCCGGAACGGCACGTAGCTCTGCCCGCCCTGGTGGCACTCCGTGTCGAGCGCCACCGTGATCAGGTGATCGTCCGGGACGCGCGTGCCGGGCCGCAGCGAGTACCGCACCTCGGCCGTCTCGGCGCTGGCGCGCACCACCACCGGTCGGCCCGGCCCGAGCACCGCCTGCCGCTGCCGTCCGGACGCGCCCTCCTCCAGCTTCTTGCCGCCCACCCGCGAGCAGATCGCGAAGATGATCGGGCCGTGCGCCTCGTCCGCCAGGGCGTACATGGCGCTGCTGGCGCTCACGTCCGCGCGGCGGCTGAGTTCGTGGATGGCGCGGCCCGTGGGTCCGTAGCGGCGCAGCACCTCGTTCAGCAGGTCGGGCGGCATCAGGATGGTGGCCGCCCCGACGTTGCAGAGCGTCTCGATGGCCTGTTCCAGCCGTTCGTCCTCGAAGCGGTCGTGCAGTTCGCTGAGCAGGTCGTCGTCGCCGAGCAGCAGCGCGTGGCTGACCTCGTGCGCCAGCGTGAAGCGCTGCCGTTGCGGGCTGGCCCTGCGGTTCACGAGGATCACGCCGTGCTCCGGGTCGTAGGCCCCGTCGCGCTCACCGAGGTCGGTGTACACGAGCCGCGCCTTCAGTCCGGCGGCGAGCGCCTCGCTGTCCCGTCCCGGCAGGCGGGCCGCGTACTCTCCTGCCAGTTCACGCATCCGGGCGCGCTGCTCGGCACTGAGGTGGCGCTCCTCCGGGCTGGGAGGAGCGGGGTCGCCGGGCGTGGGCGTGCTCACACGGTCATTCTGACAGCAGGCCCCGCACGAGCGCCACATACCCGGCCTGCGCGTCCTCGCGCGTCTGGCCTTTCAGGGCGGCCCAGGCGTCGTATTTCGCGCCGCCCGCGAAGTCGAAGCCGCCGGGGCGCGTGCCCTGCACGTCGCCCTCGGTGCCCTGCTTGAAGTGCGCGTACAGCTTGAGGAGCGTGGCGTTGCCGGGGCGCTCGTCGAGGGTCTTGATGTCCTGCTGGGCCTGCTCGAACTGCTCCTGAAGCGTGGGGGTCATGCGAATTATTGTACCGGGTTCAGGGATTCACGGGTGGGGAGGCCCGCGCCGCCCGCGCCCGGCGACGGAAGCGCCGCAGTCCAGCGGCATACAATGAACGGGTGATAGGAAAAACGTACACGACCATGCTCGGAGGGCGCGAGCTGACCCTGGAGACCGGCAGGCTGGCCAAGCTCGTCAGCGGCTCGGTGACGCTGCGCTACGGCGACACCATGCTGCTGGTGACTGCCCAGGCCCGCGAAGACCTCTCCACCCTCGACTTCCTGCCGCTCACCGTGGAGTTCGAGGAACGCCACTACGCCGTCGGCCGCATCCCCGGCAGCTTCCCGCGCCGCGAGGGCCGTCCCGGCGAGAAGGCCATCCTGTCTGCCCGCATCACGGACCGCCAGATCCGCCCGCTCTTCCCGAAAGGCTACCGGCAGGAGACGCAGGTCATCATCACCGTGCTGTCCGCCGACGGCCAGAACGCCGCCGACGTGCTCGGCCCGGTCGGCGCGTCCGCCGCGCTCAGCATCAGCGACATCCCCTGGGCCGGACCGACCGCCTGCGTGCGCGTCGGCCTGCTGAACGGCGAGTACGTCGTGAACCCCACCACCGACCAGCTCGCCGAGTCGGATCTGGACCTCGTGGTGGCCGGCACGCGCGACGCCATCCTGATGGTCGAGGCGGGCGCGAAGGGCGCGTCCGAGGACGTGCTGGTGGGCGCCATCGAGTTCGCGCACCGCGAGATGCAGGGCCTCATCACCCTGATCGAGACGATGCGCGCCGAACTGGGCCACGAGAAGTTCACGTTCATCGCGCCCAGCGACCTGAGCGTCGACGTGGTGCCGGAACTGACCGAAGCGGCCCGCGCGGGCGGCCTCAAGGACGCGCTCCTCACGCCCGGCAAGAAGGAACGCGGCGCGCGCCTCAAGGCCCTGCGTGACGGCCTGATCGCCGCGCGCGTCGACCCGGCCGCCGAGGACGCCGCCGCGCAGACCGCGCACTACAAGGCCGCCTTCAACAAGGTCGAGAAGACCGAACTGCGCCGCCTGATCCTCGACGAGGACCTGCGCGCCGACGGCCGCAACACCCGCACCGTGCGCCCCATCTGGATCGAGGCGCGCGCCCTGCCCCGAGCGCACGGCAGCGCCATCTTCACGCGCGGCGAGACGCAGGTGCTCGGCGTCGCCACGCTCGGCACCGAACGCGACGCGATCCTCATCGACGACCTCAGCGCCGAGAAGGAAGACAAGTTCCTGCTGCACTACAACTTCCCGCCGTACAGCACCGGCGAGGTGAAACGCGTGGGCGGCCAGTCCCGCCGCGAGATCGGGCACGGCAACCTCGCCAAGCGCGCCATCCGCGCCGTCCTCCCGAGCTTCGAGGCGTTCCCGTACACCATCCGCCTCGTCGGCGAGGTGCTCGAAAGTAACGGCAGCAGCAGCATGGCGACCGTCTGCGCGGGCACCCTGGCCCTGATGGACGCGGGCGTGCCGATCACCGCGCCCGTCGCGGGCGTCGCCATGGGCCTCGTGATGGAGGACGGCCGTTACCGCATCCTGACGGACATCCTGGGCCTGGAGGACGCGCTCGGCGACATGGACTTCAAAGTCTGCGGGACCGCCGAGGGCATCACGGCCCTGCAGATGGACATCAAGATCGGCGGGATCACGCCCGCCATCATGCGCGAGGCGCTCGCCCAGGCCCGCGACGGCCGCCTGCACATCCTCGGCAAGATGGCCGAGGTGCTCGCCGCGCCGCGTGCGCAGCTGGCCCCCACCGCGCCCCGCATCCTGAGCCTCAAGATCAACCCGGAACTCATCGGGAAGGTCATCGGGCCGGGCGGCAAGCAGATCCGCGAGCTCGAAGCGATGGGTGCGAGCGTCAACATCGACGAGGACGGCACCGTCCGCATCTTCAGCGCGGACGGCGCGGCGGGCGAGGCCGTCAGGGCCCGCATCGAGGCGCTCACCCGCACGGCCGCCGTCGGCGAGGAGTTCGACGGTACGGTCGTCAAGACCACGCCGTTCGGGGCGTTCATCAACCTCTTCGCCGGTCAGGACGGCATGCTGCACATCTCGCAGATGAGCGAGGAGCGCATCCAGACGGTGGAAGACGCCATGAACGTCGGTGACAGGCTGCGCGTCAAGATCGCCGGGATCGACGACCGCGGCAAGATCGACCTGATCCGCCCGGAACTCGAAGGCAAGATCGCCCCGCGCGAACCGCGCGCGCCGCGCGAAGGCGGCGACCGGGGCCGCCCGCGCCGCTGAACCCCACCCCCTGAACCGTGCAGGTCCTGCAGCGTGGCCCGTCCCTTCACCGGGGCGGGCCGCGTTCGTTCGGGCGGCACCTGAGCGGACGGGCCCGGTGGCAGGATGGCAGACTGGCGGGCGTGCCCGTCCCGCGCCCCTCCTCCGGTCCCGTCCTGCCCCTTCTGTACGTCACCCCTTCCACATGAAACCTTCATGTCCTGCCTCACCGGTGGCAGGGCGCACAAAGTCCGCATGGGTCGCCTGAGAGCATCGGGCATGCCTCGCCCCCGCCTCGCCTCCCTCGCCCTGCTCCCGGCCCTGCTGCTGGCCGCCTGCGCGCCCCGCGCCGCCCAGCCGCCCGTGCCGTTCACGGACTACGTGGCGATGGGCGACAGCATCACGGCCGGCATGCAGTCGGCAGGCCTCACGGCCGCCTCGCAGGACGCGGCGTTCCCGGTGCTGCTCGGCCGCCGTGCCGGACTGGACATCCAGATGCCCGAGATCGCCGACCCCGGCTGCCCTCCCCCCATCCGGTCCGCCACGGACGACATCAGCACCGCCAGCATCGACCAGGCGGCCTGCACGCGCCTGCACCCGGAGGTGGTCAGCCCCGTGGTCGCCATTCCCGGCGCGCGCGTCGCGGACGTGTACAGCACCACCGACGCCCGCGTGCAGAACCCCGACCCGCTGCTGTACTCCGCCAAGCTGTACCGCGCGGTTCTCGGGCCGGGCCGCACGCAGCTGCAGGCGGCGCTGGCCCTGCGTCCGAAATTCGTCACGCTCTGGATCGGCGCGAACGACGTGCTGCTCCCCACCCTGCGCGGCCACCCGGAACAGGCCACGCCGCCCAACGTGTTCCGCGCCAACTACGCGCGCCTGCTGGACGCGCTCGAACCGACCGGGGCGCGCATCGTGGTGCTGACCGTGCCGGACGTGACGCGCGTCCCGGCCCTCGTCCCCATGCGCCTGCTGCTGCTGAACGGCAGCGTGGACGCCTCGTGCAGCGGCGTGGACGGCTACTTCGGGACGCTCAGCCTGCTGAACGTCACGGCCCGCAACCCGCTCCGATGCCCGTCCGACAGCGTCGTCACGCCCGCCAAGTACGCGCTGGCCCGCAACACCGTCCTGCGGTACAACGAGATCATCACTCAGCTCGCCGCGGAACGCGGGGTCGCCGTGTTCGACGTGAACCCCGTCCTGGCAACCCTGCCGGGCCGTCCCCTGATTCCCACGCCGGACTCACCGTTCGGCAGCACCTTCAGCCTGGACGGCGTGCATCCCTCCGGCAACACGCACCGCCTGCTGGCACAGCTGCTGGCCGGGTTCCTGAACCGCACCTACGGCACCGCCATCAACACCTGGTGAGCCGGGCGGCCGTTCTGCGGCCAGGGATTGACCGGGAGCCGGTTCAGTCGCGCAGGCCGCGCGGTGCGGTGGCGGGCCGGATGCTGGTCTGGGTGCTGGCGCGTTCGGAGGTGGCGTTGGCGTCCGGCGTGTCCTGCGGTTCCGGGCGATACACGGGCAGGTCCGGCAGGTCGGAGGTGCTGGCGCGCCGCTGCGTCACGACGCGGTTCCCGACCATCAGGACGCCCAGCAGGCCCAGGCCGATCACGGCGATGGGTGTCCGTTGCTGCGGGTACAGCACGAGGCCCATCAGGGTGAAGTACACCAGCACGAGCGCCAGATACGTGAGAGGACTGGTGCCGCGCCGGGAACTGATGAGCATGTCCACGTACAGCGGCCCTTCCGCCTGACGGCCCGGCAGGGCGTAGCGGGGGAGGGTGCCGCTCTGTTCGATGTCCACGACGATGGCGGTGATGTTGTCGGGGCCACCCTCGTCGTTGGAGCGGTCGATGAGCTGCCGGACGGCGTTGTCGGGGTTCGGCTGGCTCGCCAGGATGCGGTACAGGTCCGCTTCCTCGATCACGCCGCTCAGGCCGTCGCTGCACAGCAGCAGGCGGTCGCCGCGCCGCACCTGCAGGCCGTACAGTTCGAGCCGAACGCGTTCCTCCCCGCCGAGCGCGTTGCTGACGACGCTGCGCCACTGGTGGTTGCGGGCTTCCTCCTCGGTCAGGTGTCCGAGGCGCACCTGTTCGGCCACCCAGGAGTGGTCCTCGGTGAGGCGGTGCAGTTGCCGGTCGCGCAGCAGGTACGCGCGGGAATCCCCGACGTGCGCGATGAGGGCGGCGGCGCGGTCGATCACCATGGCGACCAGGGTGGTGCCCATGCCGACGTACTCGCCGACGGCACTGCGCAGCACGGCGAGGTTCGCTTCCTGAACGGCCTCGGCGAGGCGTTCGGGCGCGGAGCCGTTGCCGTTCAGGAAACTGCTGCTGAGCGTGTCGAGCGCGAGGTTTGCGGCGAGCTCCCCGGCGGCGTGTCCGCCCATGCCGTCCGCGACCGCGAACAGGCCTCCCCGGGGCAGGTCAAGGATCAGGCCCGCGTCCTGATTGACGCTGCGTTGGCGGCCCACGTCGGTCAGGAGCCCTGATGAAAGGAGGGAGGGTGCGCTCGGGCGCATGCGTTGAGTATAGGGATTGTTCAGACGCGCGACTGCCAAGTGACTCACCCCCCCTTTCTTTCTGTTTCAGGTTCAGGTTGTTAATCCGGGGAAATCGTTTGCTGAATGGCGATGTTCAGGCTGGCGTGTCGGGGGTCGGCGTCCGTCGGAGCGGTGTGGCCTGGGGGGAAGGGTCCTGAACCGTTTCCATCATAGGATGAAGTCTTTCTTAAGATCCGGAGAAATCCGACGTTTCAGGAGCAGCGCCTTGCACCACCCTGCACTCAGTGGCTGTGACCGCCGCTCTGACCACGCTTCCCGGCCACTTCCTCACGGATCTCCGCCACCAGGAAGGTGCAGGCCTCCGCGCACGGGATCGCGCCCGGCACCCCCGAGAAGAACGTCTGCGGGAGGCGATGCCCGGCCCACACGCGCGTCTTCAGGCAGCCGCCGCACACGTCCTGCGCCACGTGCTCCACCTGTTCCGGCGTGGCCTTCTGCACCTTGGCGTAGATGCCCGTCTGACGGCGCGCGGTGGTGGGCCACGGCGTGGAGCGCAGCGCGTGCGTGTGGCAGGCGTACCCTTCCTCCACCACGGCCGGGTACAGCAGGTGCACGGCGCGCTGCAGGTCGGACGCGTTCATCACGGCCCGCCAGCCGCGCCGCAGATTACGCAGGGTGTGCACGGGCCGGTGCTCGCCCGCCTCCGTGAGGCGCGTGTGGTCGCGCAGGCCTTCCGGCGTGACGAGCGTGACGAGCGTCTCGCTGCTGCGTCCCTCGTCGAGCGCGTGCCGCAGTTCGTACAGCCCGCCCTGCGGACGGATCAGGATCTCGCCCATGCGCAGCCCCTGGTCGGCCAGGGCGGTCAGGGCGTCCCACGCGGCGCGGTGGTCCTGCGCGCGGTCCCCGCCGGTCACGCTCGCGCCGCGCGCCTCCTCGGCCAGCTGCACGATCACGTCCGCCACGGCCGGGTGCGTCCCGACCGGCTTGCCGTAGTACACGGTCTGCTCGAGGCCGGGCGCGTCCTGACCGTCCTCCGGGCCGGGGAACACGGTGACGGTCCCCTCCAGGCCCAGGTCCTCGGGAATGGTTTCCAGCGTGTGCCACCCCTCGGACGCGAAGAACGGCACCATCACCACGCGGCTCGCGCGGACCTTCTCGCGCCAGCCCGTCACTTTCGGTTCCTCGTCGAGGAAGAGGGCGTGCACCTCGCTGAACACGCCGCGTTCACGCAGCAGCGCGGCGTTCTGGTGCACGATCTTGTTGCTGTTCTCGTTGCGGGTCGTGCCGTGCCCGATGATGATCAGGGCCGTGTCCTCGCCGTCCGCGTCGGGCAGGACCTCGCGGGCGCGTTCGAGGATCACGTCCGTCATGGCGGGGTGCACGCCGTACGGCAGCGTGTAGCGGACGGTGCGCCCGCCGAGCGTGCGGGCCACGCCTTCCCGCGGGACGGGGCCCTGGTGCCCGAGGCCCATCTCGCGCGGGATGACCGTCTCCGTGAAGTACCCTTCCGAGATGAACATGGGAATGATGGTCACGTCCGTGTACCGGCACGTGCGCAGGACCTGCCTCAGGCTCGGCTCTTCCTTCCAGTAGCCTTCGACCACCTCGTCGAAGAGGCCCCGGGAGCGGAGCAGTTCGGCGTACCGGTACACCGCCGCTGCCGACTCGGGATTGAGGTGGGAACCGTGACCGACGAGAACCAGAGAACGCATGACCACAGTGTAGGCGTGGCCCGCCGGGACACTTGTGGGCGATGGGGATATTCGGGACGCCCCGGAACAGGGCGCGCGGGTCAGCGGCCGGTCTTGCCGCCGAACAGTTCGGACACGAGCGTCCCGCGTTCCCTGAGGGCCGCCTGGAAGGCCGCCGCGTCGTTCAGCGGGGCGGGAGGGCGCGGCGCGGCGTGGTGGGCCGCAGGGGAGGGCGCCGGTGCGGGCGGGGGCGTCCCGGACTGTACGCGCGGCGTCCTGAACATGCCGGGGTGCTCCTCGAACACGGCGGTCACGTCGTCCGGCAGCGCGTCCAGCAGGGCCGCGTATTCGCGTTCCTGCAGCAGCGTGCCCTGCAGGGCCGCGTCGCCCAGGTCGTCCAGCAGGCGGTTCATGAGCGCGAAGAGTTTCGCGGCGTACGCCTGCACCTCCTGCTCCTGCGGCAGGTACCCGCGGTGGATGACCCGGTTCCTGAAGTCCGCGCCGAGGCCCTGCGGCGTCAGGAAGTCCGGCGCGCGTCCCTCACGGGCGAGGTACGTGGCCGCGAACGCGCCCAGCTGCCGTTCGCTCTGCGTGACGAGCAGCTTCCAGGTGCCGTCCAGGGCACGCACGGCGTCTTCCAGGTCGTGGCCCTGCTGCGCGGCGTGCTCGAGCTGCGCGGCCTTCAGGTAGAACTCCAGGCAGCGTTCCATGGCCGCCGCGAAGTTCACGACGGCCTCGCGCGCGTACCCGTCCATCAGGGCGCGCGTGCCGAGGTCGAACAGCGTCTCGAAGCGCTGCTTGCGGATGAACAGCGCGTAGCGGCCGTCGCACTCGGGGCAGCGCAGGTCGTGCATGCCGCTGTCGTGGTACTCGGTCTGGAAGCGGTGCCCGCAGTGCGGGCAGGCGGTCGGGATCTTCACGGCAGGGGTCGGTCCGGCGGCGCGATGACGTACACGGTGCCGCTGGAGTGCGTCTGCCACAGGTGCTCGAAGGTGGCGCGCGGGTACGTCCGGCGGACGGTGGCGTCGCTGGGCGCGGCCGGGTCGTTCAGGACGGGGTTGCCCTGCGCGTCGAAGCCGACGAGGACCATCAGGTGGCCGTCGCTGGCGGGGATGGGCGCGCCCGGCAGTTCGCCTTTCTTCCAGCCGAGACTCACGGCGAGCGGGACGCCCGCCTGCAGGTAGCGTTCGGCGGCCGTCAGGTCCGGCAGGCGGGCCACGAAGGCGCGCAGGCCCAGGCTGCCCGCGTACGCGGTGTTGAAGGGCCAGTTGCCGGTGCCTTCGTACGCGTCGTCGTAGGTGGCGGCGGCGGCCTGCGGGACCGTGACCTGCACGCCCCAGTACGCGAGGATCATGCTGGTGCTGGTCGGGCTGCACCACACCTCGCCGCCGCCGGGGTAGATCATCTGCGAGCGTGGCGGGACGTTCAGGACGTGACCCCAGGCGCGCCGGTCGCTCGTGGCGCTCACGGGCTTCGCGGGGGTGCCGGTCGTGAAGGCGAGCAGCGTGAGGCGCGCGTCCTGCACGGTCACGCGGTACTGGTACGCGTCTGCGGGCGCGGTGAGGCTGAGGGTGTCGGTGTTCAGGGTGCCTGCCGCGTCGCGTTGCCCGTCGATGCTGCTGCGTCCCTTGGCGGTCGTCCAGCTGCCGAAGCTGTACCAGCGCGTCCAGCCGTTCGCCTGCCTCGCGCGGACTTCCAGCGTGACCCGGCCCGCGCCGCTGCCGGGGGGCGTGACGGCGTTCCAGGAGGGGATCAGCTGCGTGAAGCTGGGGGCGGCCGTGACAGGGCCCGTCCAGCGGTTCTGGTCGCCGGTGCCCGCCTCGCGGTTCGCCTGCAGGTCGGCGGCATTCAGGACGGTGGTGGTGGAGGCCGGGAAGCGCAGCGTCATGGGCGCGGCGAGGGCCGTGCCGCCCAGCAGGGCCGTGAGGATGAGGCGTCGGAGCATGGCTGATTCTGCCGTGCCGTCACGCGGGCCGGGTGAGGGCGCGCGGGACCGGTGGGCGGCGTCACGGGCGCGCCTGCGTGATGGCCTGTGTGACGGTGCGTTCCTGCAGGTACAGCAGCGCTTCCGGGAGGGCGGCGCGCCACGTGACCCAGTTGTGGCCGCTCTGGTATTCGCGGTACTGGTGCGGCACGCCCTGGTCCGCGAGGGTGGCGGCCATGCGGCGGTTCGGTCCGGTCAGCCATTCGAGCGTGCCGGTGTCCAGGCTGACGCGCAGGTGGCGGGGCGGGGCGAGCGTCAGCTGCTCGCGCAGCCATTCTCCGGCGGTGGTGGTGTCGATGCCTTCCGGCGTGCGGCCCTGCGGGTGGGCGATGAACGCCCCGGAGTGACTCGCAACCCGTCCGAACAGCTCCGGGTGACGGCTCCCCAGGTACAGGCTGATGAGGCCGCCCAGGCTCGCGCCCCACAGGCCGCGCCCGGCCGCGTCGCGCGCCACGCTGTACTGTCCTTCCACGCGCGGCCACACCTCGCCCGTCAGGAAGTCCAGGTAGCGGTCGTTCAGGTAGTACTCCTCGTTGCGGTCGCCGGGCTCCACGAACACCAGTACGGCCGGGTCGATCAGGTGGGCGGCGAGTGCGCGGTCCATCAGTTCCCCGAGCTTCCCGGTGCGGTAGAAGGCCACGCCGTCCTGCACGTAGTACACGGGGTACGTCACGGCCGGGTCGTAGTGGGGGGGCGTGTACACGATGGCGCGGCGCGTCCCGCCGAACACGCCGCCCTCCCAGCTGAGGCGGTGCGCGGTCCCGGACGGCACGTCTTCCGTCTGCGTACTCAGCGGGTGCTGTTCGTAGTGGCCGTTCACGGCGGCGCGCGGGTACGTCCACCAGGGGTTCAGGCTGCGCCGGTCGTTGTCCGGGTCGGGGAAGGGGTGGCCCGCGCCGTCCAGCCACGCGTACTCCACCCACGCGCCGCGCGGGAGGGTCAGCGTGACGGGTTGCCCGTTCAGGACGGGGATGGCGGGGCGTTTCTTCCAGTCGGTGAAGTCCCCCACGAGGGCGGTGGCGCCCTCGGGCGGTGTGAAGGTGGCGACGGAACCAGCGACAGTGACGGCCATGCCCGGATTGTAGACCGCCCCGCGGTGCCGGATTCCGGTGCCCGGAGGATTCGCGCGTCTTTCTCTCTGTTTCGTTTTTTGCTGTCCTGCATGCGTTTTGGTGGTGTGGGGCGGGGGAGATGAAGGGAGTTCACGGGTGGGCGCTTGACAGTTGGCGGAGTGTCCTGTATCTTTTCTGAGCCTCCGAGCGAGGCAGCCGAAGAAAGCGAACGCAGACGCGGCGAGGTGCATGAAAAT